>JAYRIK010000016.1:0-4281 GCA_041906865.1 Candidatus Auribacterota bacterium | reverse complement strand
TTTTGAGTATTGTTCTAGGCTTATGGCTTGTCTGGGAATGGGGATTTTGCCGATTCTACGTACCCCCCAATTACATGGCCATTTTAATCTCAAAATCAGGAAAACCTCTAGAACCTGGACAAATTCTTGCAGGAAAGGGACAGCGCGGTATTTTACAAGATGTTTTAGGTGAAGGACGTCATTTTAGAAATCCTGTTTTTTATCAATGGAAGATCGCCCCTATCACCATTATTCCACCAGGGAAAGTTGGTATTGTTACTTCAAAAGTAGGAATGGATTTGCCCACCGGCGAGTTTTTAGCGGATGAGGGACAAAAAGGAATTTGGAGAAAAATTTTGGGACCTGGGAAATATCGGTTTAACCCTGAAGGATTCACCATTGATATTGTAGATTCTCTTGCGATTCCCATTGGATACGTGGGTGTTATCACATCTTTAGATGGGAAACCCCCTTCTCAAGGAACCTTTGCGCAAGCAGGAGAACGAGGTGTTAGAAAAGATGTATTACAGCCTGGGCTTTATTACATCAATCCAAAGCAATTCAAAATTGATCCTGTTGAAATTGGCATTAATCAAATTTCTTTAATTGAAGAAAAAGAAAAAGGACAAAATCAAACAATCAATTGGAAGAATATACTCAGTGGAACCAATATTGAATTTCCTTCAAGCGATGGTTTTGAAATTAAAATGGACACCACGGTAGAGTTTGAACTTTTACCAGAACATATTTCTGCGACTTTTTCAAAATATGGTGATTTAGAAGCTGTGGTTGGGAAAATCATACTTCCACAAATTCTTTCTATTTCAAGGCTGAAAGGTTCCGCTTATGGCGCAAGAGATTTCATTGTAGGAGAAGGACGCGAAAAGTTTCAAAGTGATTTTACCCAAGAACTGGAAGAAACTCTCAAAGAAAAAAATATTGAAGTACGTTCGGCACTCATCCGTCATGTTACCGTCCCAGATCAAATTTTGAATCCTATTCAACAGGCCAGCATTGCCCAAACTCGAAATTTAACAAATATAGAAAAACAAACAACGGCTAAAAAGCTTGCTGAACTCAACACAGAAAAAAGTTTAATCGATCAAAGAGGTGAACAAATCCAACAAGAAACCATTAAGTTAAAAGCCGGCATCAAGGCTGACCAAGATAAAGAAGTGGCCCAAATCAATGCCGAAACAGGAAGGCTCGTTTCTGAAGTTGAAAAAGAAACTGCTTTGGTTCAAGCAGAGATTACCCGAAAACTTGGAAAAGTTGATGCAGATATTACGCAAATGATTGGAGAAGCTAAAGCTGAAGGGTTTAAATTAAAAGTTGAAGCCTTTAAAGATCCAAAAGCTTATTCTTATTATGTTCTCTCCAGACGCTTACCCAAAGATTTAAAAATCATTGTTGCCCATTCTGGACCTGGAACCCTATGGACTGATCTTGACAAATCTATCTCGGGGCCTTTACCTGGAATGAAAACGCTCAAAAAGACAAACTCCTTAAAAATCACCCCTTCAGGAATTGAAGTTTCAGAATAATTTTCACTTTTTTGATCCCAAAAATCCTTGCTTTATCAAGCGAACTGACTTACTCTGAAATTGTTTAAGCTTATCAATCACTAAAAACTCTTAAATTCTTAGCTATGAAAAACGCGAAAATTAATTCATTGATGCTCATTCCTCAAATTGGCCAATATGTTGTTATTTTAGAAGCCATCGAGGATCAAAGACTTGTTCCTATTTGGATTGGAGCAAGCGAAGGTAGTTCCATTGCTTTGCAATTACAGGGAACAGAGCTTCCCCGCCCTATCACGCATGATTTACTTGTAAATTTATTTAAACTTTTTGAGGTAACACTTATTCGAGTCATCGTTTCTGATTTAAGAGATAATACTTATTACGCCATTATAGAAGCAGAAAAAGATGGAAAACTGTATTCGATTGACTCTCGACCTTCGGATGCTATTGCAGTTGCAGTTCGTGCGAAAATTCCTATTCTAATTGATGAAAAAGTTTTAGAGAAATGCCCCAAAATAGAACGTCCTATCAGCGATGAAGATGTTGAAAAGTTTAAGAATGAACTTCAAAACATGAGTCCAGAGGAATTTTTCAAGCGACTTGAGAAACCAGAATAGAGAATTTCAGGCTATTTTCCATACTTCCCAAAGATGAGAATAAATGTGCTCTGCAGTTTTTTCTAGATTTGATATATAAATGTTTGTTTCTTTTAAAATCTTCTCAACATCAATTTTCTCTTCTCTATAAGTTCTCACCCAATCTTGAATCATTTCAGAAGTAACCTCGATATGAAACTGTAAGGCATAAATTTTTTCCCCAATTTTAAAGGCTTGATGATGGAAAAGATCTGAAGAGGCAAGATGCAAAGCTCCCAATGGAATTTCAAAAGTATCCCCATGCCATTGAAAAATCTTTAGCTCTTGAGGAAGACCCTCCAAAAGAGAATCCTTTAGCCCCTCTCTTGTTAACTTTAGAGGAAACCATCCTATTTCTTTTTGAGGACCTGCTGTGACTAAAGCATTTGCTGCTCTAGCAATCAGCTGCGCACCTAGGCAAATCCCCAATGTTGGAAAATCTTTTTGAAGAGCTTCTTTTAAAAGACGTTTTTCATCTTTCAAAAAAGGATATTTTCCCTCTTCATCTACATTCATGGGTCCGCCTAAACAAATAAGCGCAGAATAATCTTTTAAACTTACAGGAACTGTATCGCCATTAGCCAACTGACGGTACTCAAAGCTAACCCCTTTACTTTCAAGAAAGAAACCCAAGCTTCCAGGACCTTCACATGCAATATGTTGAAGAATTAAGACTTTTTTCACATCTAAATTTCCTGCAAGAATAAAAATGATAGGACTACGAGGTTTTAGTTGTTCTTTCAAATGCAGTTAAAATTGAGATGAGCAAGATTAACAACATCCCTTTTTCTAAGTCTTTATTAAAAGCGCTCCGGTGATCATGATCTAAAAATGTTTTTAAATAAGTAATAAGTGCGGGTTGTGTCCCCTTTTTAAAAGTGCCGTTTGAGCTTTCCCAAAGTTTACGTTCTTTTAAAAAAGCGTGATAACATACTTGCCATGTGACTCCTGGAATTCTCTTTCCCCACCCTCGAATACAAACTTTCCACAAAAAATAAGCGAGATAAAGGGATAATTGCTGAGCTTCTACTTGAAATCCTTCGGTAAACTCATAGAGAAATTGAGTCAAATGTGGCTGCTGTCTTAAAAAACGGTTGGACTCTTCATGCATTTTAGCATCATCGTATGTATCTAACTCTTGGAGAATGAGTTCAATGACTTCGCTGGTAATCATCTTCATAGACGACAATGCCCCATCAGCAACCTTATTATTATAAAACTCTTTTGAAGAGCACTCAAGTTTAAAAGATTTATTTTAACAATCTTGATTCTTCACAATCACATAGTAGAATCTTAACCATGAAAACATTTTTCTTGAGTGGAATTGGGGGAACTGGAATGAGCAGCCTTGCTTTTTTTCTAAAAACACAAGGCTATGGCGTATGCGGATCCGATCGTTCTTTTGATCAAGATGGTCCCAATACTATTTATAAAGAGCTCAAATCTCAAGAAATCAAAATATTCCCCCAAGATGGGTCTGGCCTTGACTCCTCTATCAACAACTTTGTTTACTCAAGTGCTATTGAAAAAGATAATCCTGATTTAATAGCGGCTCAAAAACTTCATATCCCACCATTTTCTCGAGCACAAATACTTGGCTCTCTTTTTAATGAAAAAGAGGGCATCGCTGTTTGTGGAACCAGTGGGAAAAGCACCGTTGTTGGAATGATCTCTCATATTTTAAAACAAGCAGAAAAAGATTTTTCAATGCTTTGTGGAGCAAAAATTAAAGATTTTCCCACAAGAAACACTTCAAACAATTTTCAAGCAAGCAAGGGCTCTCTCATGCTTATTGAAGCAGATGAAAGTGATGGGAGTCTAGTACTCTATAAACCTAAATATTCTATTATTACCAATATTTCTAAAGATCATAAAAGTTTAGATGAACTTCATCAAATTTTTCAGCATTTGATTAATTCAACTCAAACAACGCTTATCCTAAATAAAACTTGTCCTGAACTGTCAAAACTTCAAATACACACAAAAAATGTCCTATACTTTGACCCCTTAGAAGCAAAAGACATTCATCATCATTCGAATGGCTCATCTTTTAAATTCCAAGACTTATCTTTTAAGCTAAATGTTCCTGGAAAACACAATATTGAAAATGCATTGGCTGCAATCACATTATGTAAACATCTTGG
>JAYRIK010000015.1:0-1876 GCA_041906865.1 Candidatus Auribacterota bacterium | reverse complement strand
TCAAGACTAATTTCGTGATTGGTAAGAATTTTGAAAGATTTCACCTCTTTCAAACGAATAGAATTATAATCCTGATTACTTGCGAACTCATAAATCCAGAAAGTATAGACACGCTGCTTTAATTCATACGTGAAGAATACCGGAATAATGGCCTTGTTCGGAGCTATTTTTTTAAAATGGTTAAACGGGTAGAACAATTGCCTGATAATAAAATCCTCCGGCACGTTCACTTTTGCCTCAATCAGAACAATGGAATCTTCACCTTCCAATCCAGAGTCAACTTCCAATTGAACAGACGAGACTTCGAGGAAAGTTTTATTTACATGAAAACTAAACCCCTTGCTAAATTCCCTCCCTCGAATTGACTGATACAGTGGCTCAATGCCAATCACTTTTTCAAGAACACCCGAATTGAAACTATAATCAAGGTATTGCATCTCGCTCGAACCCCTGCCCGCAGTAACAAGTGGAAATTTAATTCTTGAGGCATAGTCTTCTATTCCACCTCTTTGTTCGAGAATATGAAATCCATTACCTCTCACAATGGCATATTTCCCGTTTTTTACAGGCAATAAAAAGTAGCCATTAAGCCTGAAGACATCCGGAAGATCTTTTGAGCTATCCATTTTCGCCATAATTCTTGGCTCTGACTTGGTAATGGATTTGATCTCATCCGCAGTCACAAAATGCAAATCTTTTGTGAGATCAAATTGTCTACTCTTAAAAATCTTTTCCCACAAAGCAAACGTCTTATTCATAATCATTCGTAATTCATAATGAGCAGTTCCTCAATCTTTCCACGACCCGAAGCCTTGCAGTTTATGGCACGATTAGCCATAACAACTTCCTGACGAAACCCCTTATAGGTCGCCTTGATAAAATCCGTACAGGAATTGCTCATCATAACAAAACAGCCTCTTTTATCAAGATCTATAAAAATATCTCGAAGTTTTAATTGGTCATTCTCTGTAAAACTATTTTTGTGGTAATGAGTGAAATTCGAAGTTTTATTACGAGGGTAATATGGCGGATCAAAATAGATGTAGTCGCCCTTCTTAACATTTTTCACCGATTCTTCAAATGAGAAAGATGTAAGTTTTGCCTTCTTTAAAATTTTTGACACCTTAACAAGGTTCTCTTGATCAAGGATGGGCGGTTTTTTATATTTTCCAAATGGAGAGTTATAACCTCCACTAGAGTTTTCTCTATACATTCCGTTAAAACAGGTCTTGTTGAGAAAAATGAGATAGGCGCTCTTTTTAATCTCGGTGCTTGACAATTTATTAAAGCTTTCTCGTATACGATAAAATAACATACTTCGTTCCTCTATATTTCCCTTCTTGTACTGAGCTTCCAATCCCTTAAGAATTTTAACGATCTCATCTAGATTGTTCTTTAAATTCTTATAGGCGGCTATCAGAGTTGTATTAACATCATTCAGATGAGCAGTAACAGGTGCTAAATCAAAAAATACCGCCCCACCACCAAGAAATGGTTCGAAATAATTATTGAAATCTTTTGGATAATACGCCTCAAACTGGGAAAGAAGCTGTGTTTTTCCGCCGACCCATTTCAAAAATGGTCTTGCTTTTACTGCTTCATTTCTTGGGCTCATAGTTTTCTCTTTTTTTGATGACTTCAGAAAATATTCTGTTTGCTTTATCGAATCAAATCATCCACCCCAACCCCCAACGCCTTGGCGATATTCCCCAGCGTTTCAATCGTCGGGTTTTTGTTTACGCCCGACTCAATCTTGATGATGGTGTGATAGGTCACATCCGCCATTTTTGAAAGCCTGTCCTGCGAAATACCGCTTTTTGCGCGGTATTTTTTCATATTCGCGCCGATCTTTGATTTTTTGTTTGCCTCCATAGTA
>JAYRIK010000014.1:0-1981 GCA_041906865.1 Candidatus Auribacterota bacterium | reverse complement strand
TTTTGTATTTTTGGGAAGGAAGACCTGGGAACGTTCTTCTGTTTAACTGGAATAAGCAATTTGATTACCAACGTTTTCAATATGAACACTATTTTCGAGGTATGCGTTTAACCCCGAAACAATTAGAAGACATATCAGGGTTTTCCCAGAATTCATGACCTAGTTTAATCGGCTTTCCTTTTCTGAAAAGGATTTCAGGAAAGAAAAGTTTTTCCACAGGCTTTCAGCAAGAGTTTTAGGTAAATTTTTAAAAAAAGCACGAGAATATTCACTAAATGCTAACTAGACTGCCCGTCTAACGCTATAAATATCCCCTATGCTTGTACTATTTTTACCAACTCCTCTTCGTAAATTCTATCATTTATTCAAAGATGTGTTCCATGCGTTAGGTTTTTCATACGACGAATCTTGTGCCGTACTCTTGTACTTCTTTTTGGAGGCTGAAGGATTGTGTGATCTTGTCCGCAAGTGTCCATGGACACCTTCTGTATCTTCTCTATCCCGAGCCGCGCAGAAATTTGAATCTAATCGATTTATGCGGCGAAATCAGTGTAGAATTCTCAAAAAGTTAAGCGCGGGCGAAAAAGCTGATTTCTGCTTCGCAGTTGATGACACCGCTAATCCAAAATACGGGTCCGGTGTTTTTGGCTCATCACAATTCCACTCTTCTTCTGGGCCATTTTTTGGACAAAAAATTCTGGTCCTTGTAATTGTGAATTTAAAAACACATCAGGCCCTTCCAATTAGCTACGCCTTTTTGACTGGAAAAAAACATCCAGATCATGTCCCCAGTCATCATAGAGCAATAGATTTACTTGAAGAAGCCATTCAAAATGGATTTCCCCCGCTACCTGTTGCTGCGGATAGCTGGTTTGACTCCAAAGAATTTATTTTGTCTATCAAAGGATTGGGCTGTGAATTTGCAGGTGAGCTTAAAGCCAAAAGGCTTGCAAGAACAAATTCAAATCCAGGAAGCATCCGACAAAAGCTTAAACTGTTGTTTGAGAATGTTAGGCGCGTAAGGCTTCCTCAGTCACGTTATCAGAAAAGGCAGGAAAAAAGAGGAAAGGCATTCAGTCTTCAAAAGCTTTTCATCAAAGACCTGAATGTTCCGCTCACAGTAATTGCAGTTTACAATCGCATTAACGGCGCAACACCGTTCGCCTTCTATGCTACGACTAATGTTTCAATGACCGGGGCAAGGCTTTGGATGTATTCGCGGGCAAGATGGGCAATTGAAGTAATGTTCCGAGACCTTAAGCAATCCCTTGGCTTTGGAGGGCTGACAGCAGGAGGCGAAGGAGGGGCACACATGGCAGTGTGCATTCCGCTAATCCTTTTTACCTCAATTCGGCTAGATTCGAAAGACTGGGGAGTTGAAAAAAAAGAAACTCTTGGAACTACGGTGAAACGAAATCGAGAACTTACGCTTTCAAAGGCAATCGATACGATTGTTTCCAATCCAAACTCAGCCAGAGTTGAGCGACTCCGCGCACGCAGGAAGAACCCTAATCAAAAGCCTACAAACATGTGTGGAGAAAAAATATCAGCATGAAGTCCATACTGGGTAAGGGAATTATTAAAAATTAGGTCATGAAATCTGGGAAAACCCTGATATATAAAAGTGCGCCCATCATCAGTAAGAAGTCCGCCCTTATAACCTGAATAAGAAAATTTCTTTGTCCAAAGTTTTTTCACTCCATTGTAAATTTCAAGCTGCCAGACACTTTCATATACAGATTTTTTCGGTGTTGTATTAACAATTTTAGCGACAAACTTTTTATTCTTGGATTGAATTTGGTATGATTTATAAGGTGGTGGCATATCGGCAGACGCTTGAAAAAATAACAATGAAAGCACTATTGAAATCAAGAAGGTTTTCATATTAAGATGATATATCCCATACATTGTTTCTGTCTAAATATTTTTTATAATGTGAAAACTTGCTATTTGCGCGTTATAAAAGGCTTGTTTTTTTAAA
>JAYRIK010000013.1:0-3589 GCA_041906865.1 Candidatus Auribacterota bacterium | reverse complement strand
ATTTATTCTTCGAGCGAAGCCGATAAATCGGCTGAGTCGAGAAATATCGAGGTTAGAAAGATTTTGTTCTCGACAAGCTCGAACTGTAAAAACCATAGTTTCTAGACAAACTCAAAAAGCCTATACCTTAGTCGAAGTTCTGATTGTCATGTCTATTATTGGAGTTCTTGCGAGTTTTTTGCTCAATGCTGCTATCAATAGTCGTAAGAAAGCTAATTTAACCAAAACGCATGCACTATTAGAATCTATCAGTGCGGCTTTAAGAATGTATCAAGATGATTTTGGAGCTTATCCTCCTCAGAATGTTATTTATCGATATGGAACTCAGATTGCTGCTTCATCGTCTGATTGTCTTTATTATTATTTAGGAGCAACTTTTAAAAAAGGGGTGAACGCGTCTATTTTTGCTGGGCCTTATATGAAATTCACCGGAGATGAACTTCAAACGACTCAAGTTTCTGCTTGTGATTTTGATGGGGATGGAGCCATTGATGATGATTTAAAAAGAATTTTAGATCCTTGGGGACAGGCCTTGCGATTTCGTAGTTCACCTACCCAAAATTTATCAAGTTTTGATCTTTATTCCTTAGGGCCTGACAAGACGAATAATAGTGGGGCAGGAGACGATATAAATAATTGGGAATAAACCCTTCAAAAAATGCCGATCGGCTATATTTCCTATTGGAATTAGAAATTTCCGAGGAAATTTATGCGCCATGCAGGGATCGAACCTGCGACCCACTGATTAAGAGTCAGTTGCTCTACCAACTGAGCTAATGGCGCTTTAAATTAAGTCGAAATAATAGCAGGTCGCTTTCTAAATAGGTAGTCAAAATTTTATCTTTTTTGATACCATCTTATCTTGCATTACTTCTCCATCTTGTCTTATATTGTACGTTCTTTATGCCGCGGTGGCGGAACTGGCAGACGCGTAGGATTTAGGATCCTATGCCGTAAGGCGTGTGGGTTCAAGTCCCTCCCGCGGCAAGGAATTGGAATAAGAATTTTTTGAAAAGAAATCTCACATACTTTTGGTTCTTTACGTTGGGACTTGAAGGGAGCCCCGACACTTTAATAATGCACATCTGCCAGTGGCCGATGTGCGACGTGTAGTTGGGGCGGGTGGCCGACCGGAGTCCCAAAGGGACGGAGGCGCCAAGTCCCTCCCGCGGCAGAATTTGTAGATTAAATGTTCAATCCTCTCTACAAAGGAAGGGAGTATGGGATTAAGTTTTTGAAAATGTTGTAAATTCTTAAATACACGCTATAATTATGCCTCATTTTGCAATTTAGATTTAGGTTTTATAACGCGGCGGTAATTCAGGGGTAGAATGCCTGCTTGCCAAGCAGGATGTCGTGGGTTCAAATCCCATCCGCCGCTCGAATTTAGAAGAAGAACTTAAGTAAGAAAGCTCACGGACTTTTGGTTCTTTCCCCTGGGATTTGAGGGGAGACGTGAGCATCGAGATCAAGGATCTCGAAATAATACCGATCTTCCGGTGGAAGATTGGTAACAACTACGAACGTCGGGTGGCCGACCGTAGGGTGAGTCCTGAGAGGACGAATCCCGAAGGCGCCAAATCCCCATCCGCCGCTCCAACTGTTTAGTGAGAATATAGCGAAGTTCCCCTCTTAAGATAAGAGGGGTGAAGGGAGTTATAAAAAAGTAACCCCTCAAACTCCCCTTTGAAATAAAGGGGAGAATATAAAATAAATAGGAGTTCTTTGTGAAAGTTGTTGTAGAAGATCAAAAGCCTTGTCAAAAAGTTTTAAAGATTCAATATCCAGCTGAGAAGTTAAAGTCTGAGCATCAAACGATGCTGACTGAATTTCAAAAACAGGCAAAAATTCCTGGTTTCAGACCAGGGAAAGCGCCTATTAAAACAGTCGAAACAAAATTTTTTGATGATATTAAGTCGGAAGTTTTGAGAAAGATTTTGCCGGAAATTTGTAAAGAAGCTTTGCAAGCTGAAAAAGTTTTGGCTGTCAGTGATCCTTCGGTAGATCAAATGGAATATGATTTAGAAAAAGGACTTTCTTTTCGTGCCGTTGTCGATATTCCTGCTAAGGTTGTTTTGCCTGAATATAAAAAGATTAAATTAGAAAAAAAATCAACCGATGTAACAGATGAGGATATTCAGAAAGCAATTGATGGTCTTCGTGAGCATCATGGCGTTTTTGAACCAGTTGCGCCACGTCCGCTGCAATTAGGGGATTTTGCCATTGTTGATTACACTTCTTTGAGTCATGAAAAAACTCCTAAAAGAGATCATCGTAAAAATGTTTTAATCTCTATTCAGAAAGAAGGAGAAAATCATTTAACCGATCAATTGATTGGCATGCAACCAGGGGAATCAAAGCAAATTGTTTTGAAAGCAGAACAAGAGCATCCTGAAATGATTTTTGATGTCAAACTTCATGAAATTAAACAGAAAAAACTTCCTGAATTAGATAATGAATTTTTGAAAACTCTGGGTGAAGTTAAAACAGTAGATGAACTTCGCGAAAAAGTAAAATCAGATATCAGTTCTTATCGGGAAAATGCTTCGCAAGAAGCTTTGAAAAATGAGGCTATTAAAATTCTTAGTGAAAAAGTAGATTTTGATGTTCCTACATCTCAGGTAAATCATGAGTCTGAGAAACTTTATACAGAGCTTGTGAATCGTGTGCGGCAAGGAGCTGTTTCATCCAAGAGTTTGCAAGATCCGCAAGTGCTTAAAGATCTAGAAACTGAAGCAAAAAGAAGAGTCAAAGTGGCTTATTTGTTGTATGAGATCGCTCAGAAGGAAGATCTAAAAGTCTCGGATGAAGAATTGAGTCAGGATTTGGAAAAAGCAGCTCAGAAATTAGGAAAACATGTAGAAGAGATTCGTGCTGATTTTGAAAAAAATAATCGCTTAGAAGCTTTGCGAGCCAGACTCACGCAAGATAAGGTGATAGATTTCATTCTGAAGAGTGCTATAATTAAAAATCAGTAACATAGTTCTTAGCCCTGAATAGGAGATCCAATGACATTAATACCTTTTGTAGTTGAGCAATCAGGTCGGATGGAACGTTCGTATGATATTTATTCTCGCCTTTTAAAAGACAGAATTATTTTTATTGGAACTCCGATTGATGACAATGTCGCAAATGTTGTTGTAGCACAAATGCTTTTTCTTCAAACCGAAGATCCAGACAAGGATATTAATGTGTATATCAATAGTCCTGGGGGATCAGTCACAGCAGGTTTAGCCATTTACGATACCATGCAATTTGTAAAATGTGATGTCACGACTTATTGCTTAGGTCAGGCGTCGAGCATGGGATCGCTTTTGTTATGTGCAGGTGAAAAAGGAAAGCGTTATGCATTGGCTCATTCAAGGATTATGATTCATCAACCTTGGGGTGGGGTGCAAGGTACGGCCAGTGATATTCATATTCAGGCTCAGGAAATTTTAAGACTAAAAGAAGAATTGAATAAGATCTTGTCTTTTCATACAGGACAACCTTTAGAAAAAGTTGTTCAAGATACTGATCGAGATCATTTTATGTCGGCAGAAGAAGCTTTAACTTATGGGCTTGTAGATAAAGTGGTGAAGGGCCCTCT
>JAYRIK010000012.1:0-8122 GCA_041906865.1 Candidatus Auribacterota bacterium | reverse complement strand
AGAAAGCGCTATAAAATCGACCCCTTGAGAAAGACCAAACTGAAAATCTTTAAAATCTTTTGGAGTTGGAGAAGGAATATGTAATTTTGAATTTGGGAAATGAACCCCTTGATGAGATCGAATCACCCCATTTGAAAGAGCCTTTGCTAATAGTATTTTTGACTTTTTTTTCTCTACCTGAAAAACAATTCCTTGATCTCCAATAACGATAGAATCATTTTCGTGAATATCTTGCGAAAGAAAAGCATAATCAATCGGAATGATCCCACCACCTGCTTGAATCCGCTTTGCGGATGCCTCTTTGAGGCTTGCCTCTAGCAAACAAGTAGGTGGTGGGATGATCCTATCTTCTATTTGATTCAACGAACCAAAAATAATTCTTTCGCCTTTTTTCACTTGAAGAGGAAGAGGGAAAGAACCTAAACGAATGCGAGGACCTTGTAAGTCTTGTAAAATAGCAATCGGTTTTTTTAATCTTTTTTCAACCCTTCGAACATCTCGAATGATCTTCGAAAACTCTGCATAGGTCCCATAAGAAAAATTGAGACGAACAACATCCATTCCTGCTTTTGCCAATTTTTCAATCATTTCATATGAATGAGAAACAGGGCCTAGCGTACAAGCAATTTTAGTTTTTCGAAAAATTTCATTCATAGAATCCTATTTGTTTCTAATGGATGCAAGTATTCCTAAAGCAACACCTATTAAAACGGACAGGCAAATAAGAAGCGCTTTGGGCATATTCCATTCGAAAATTAAAAATCGTGTTCGCACAATCGAAGAATTTTGAAAAACAAAAATGACAAATAAAATACAAATACTTAAAAGTGAGATGAGTTTAAACCTCTTCATAAGAGTCTCCTTGTTTCTACAATATCACTTTTGAAATCAGGCTTCTACACACCTCTTGTTGCAGGATCCCAAATATACTTATGAATCTGAAGTTGCAGGCGGACAGGCAATTGAGTTTCTAAAATCCACTGTGTCAATTGCTGAGGATTTAATTTTCTAAAAACAGGAGAAAATAAAACAGAACATTTTTTAAATAGCTCGTGTTGCTGCACCATTTGGCAAGCCCAGTCAAAATCTTGACGATTGAGAATCACAAATTTCACTTCATCTTGCTCAGACAAATATTTCAGATTTTCCCAAATCATTTTCTCGCTCATGCCACTTCCAGGACATTTAATATCCACGACTTTTATGGATCGAGTATCTAGACCTTTGAGCGACACAGCCCCACTGGTTTCAATCAATACTTGAAAGTTTAAATCAATTAAACGCTTTACTAAGAGAAATGCGTCCTCTTGCAAAAGAGGTTCCCCTCCCGTGAGCTCAACCAATGGTACTCCTAATTTTTGAACTCGATCAACAACTTGATCGACATTCATTTCCTCTCCATCATAAAAGGCATAGGCCGTATCACACCATGTGCAACGCAAATGGCATCCTGTCAGTCGAACAAAGGTACAAGGGAGACCAGAGAAGCTCGACTCTCCCTGAATACTTTTATAGATTTCATTGATTTTAAGCATAACGCATCAAAAGGTTTAACGTTTCGAGTTTAAAGTTTCAAGTTCAAAAGAAAAATCGAGTTTCTAATGATAACATTCCTACACTAAAAATAGGAGTTCCTGATAACATAGCTTCAAATTAACGTTATAGTTGGGAATACCATCAAATTTATGAAAAACATTCATACCGTCATACGTATTTTAAAAAAAGAGATTAAAAAATGGAAAACGCCTGCTGTGGGGGTTATTGCTGAAGAATCTAAAGACCCTTTCCAGGTTTTGATTTCATGTCTTTTGAGCCTTCGCACAAAAGACGAAGTGACAGATAGGACATCGCAAAGGCTTTTTGCAAAAGCTTCAACTCCTCAAGACATGTTAAAACTAGACATAGAAACTATTCAAAAATTGATTTACCCGGTTTGTTTTTATCGTGTCAAAGCTCAAAGAATTTTAGAAATTTGTTGGGATATTATGCATCGTTTTCAAGGGCATGTTCCGAATACACTCGACGAATTACTCACTTTGAAAGGAGTTGGACGAAAAACAGCCAATCTTGTCCTCACGCTTGGATTTGATAAAGAGGGTATTTGTGTGGATACGCACGTTCATCGTATTTCCAATCGTTGGAAACTAGTCAAAACTAAAACAGCAGACGAAACAGAATTTGCACTCAGAAAAGTGTTACCCAAATCCTACTGGAAAATTTTCAATGACCTTTTAGTCCCGTACGGACAAAATCTCTGTCGACCTATCTCCCCTTTTTGCAGTCTTTGTAAAATTTCTCCTTATTGCGCCAAACATGGAGTGAGTAAACATCGATAAAATGAAACCCAGCGCTATTTATATGCTTATTTCATCTTTTCTCTTTGCCCTTATGGGAGTCTGCGTCCGTATGGCCAGCCTTACCATTCCTGTTTCTGAAATCGTCCTTTTTCGAAGCCTTGTTGGATTTTTTATGCTTGTCCCGATAATGATCATGAAGAAAACTCCCTTCATCGGAAAAAGACCGTGGCTTCTTTTGGCTAGAGGGATTTCTGGATTTCTTGCTTTGAGTTTTTATTTTTGGTCTATTAGTAGAATTCCTCTGGCTACAGCGGTTATGCTCAACTACACCTCTCCTCTTTTTGTAGCCTGTCTTGCCCCCTTTTTTTTAAAGGAACCTTTTGATAAAAAGATTTTTATTTTAATTTTATTAGGATTAATCGGCGTCATTCTTATTGTTCATCCTGATCACAACATGGATTTATGGGGAGCACTCATTGGCCTCATTTCTGGCATCTTTGCTGCTTTTGCCTATCTTTCTATTGGTGCTGTTCGAAAAGATGATTCATCTTTAACCATTGTTTTCTATTTCTTTTGGGTTTCATGTTTACTGTCTATTCCCATTGCATGGAAATCTTTCAAAATACCTCATCTATCTGAGCTGGCCTATCTTTTTGGGACCGGCCTTTTTGCAACCATTGCTCAAATTTTCATGACCAAGGCTTATCGCCTTGGAAACACAGCAACGACGAGTGCTTATTCTTCCAGCATTGTTTTATTTTCGATTTTTTGTGGAGCTCTTTTCTGGAATGAACTCCCCAATGTTTTTTCTATTTTAGGCGGTCTGCTTGTCGTCATTTGCGTTATCTTTATTTCGAGAATTGAAAAAGTAACCCCTTCCACAACCGTTTAAGGATAAGAAAAATGAAAAGTGAACTTAAAAAGCTCCCCTCTCTTTTTTTAGAAAGACTGAAAAAGATTGTGGGTTTTCAAAAATTTGATTCTATTGCAAATACTTTTGCTGAAGACAAACCTACTACCTTTCGCATCAACACTTTAAAAACCACTCCTATTCAAATACAGCAAGAACTTTCTTCTAAAGAGTTCAGAATAGATGCCGTCCCCTGGTATCCCGAAGCATTTATTTTACGAAAAGGGCGACTTCGAGAACTTCAAGAAACCAAAGCCTATATAGAAGGTAAAATCTATGTCCAGAATCTTTCAAGCATGCTCCCTCCTTTGGTTTTAAATCCACAATCTCAAGAGAATATTCTAGATCTTGCAGCTGCTCCTGGAAGTAAAACGACTCAAATGGCTATGATGATGAAAGGACAAGGGAAAATCATTGCCAATGACAACAATAAAATCCGTTTTTTTAAATTAAAAGCCAATCTGGAACTTCAAGGTTGTTCAAACGCAGAAGCCACACTCAAATATGGAGAAACATTCGGACGAGAATATCCTGAAATGTTTGACCGTGTTCTTTTAGACGCTCCTTGCAGCAGTGAAGGTCGTTTCAGCGCTCATGAACCCAGTTCCTATTCTTATTGGAAACCTGGAAAAACTCACGAGATGGCCCAAAAGCAAAAAAAACTGATGGCCTCGGCTTTACATGCTTTACGCGTGGGAGGAATTCTTGTCTATTCCACTTGTACTTTTGCACCTGAAGAAAACGAAGAAGTTTTAGATTGGGCTCTTAAGAAATTTCCCAATGTTTTTCAAATTGAAAATATTCAGCTGTCTCTTCAAAATCAGACCTCAGGGCTTATGCAATGGGAAAACAAGAAGTTCGATGCATCCGTTTATCGTGCTAAACGCATTCTTCCCACCTCTGAAATGGAGGGCTTTTTCGTGGCAAAATTACGAAAATTAAGTTCTCTTAAAACATCCCAACCCATATTAAACCCTCAGATTGAGTAAGAAATTTGATATACTAAGACTCGATCTAAAAACCAGAATAAAACCCATAAAAAATTTATGAAAAAAGATTTTGAATCGCTTTTTAAAGCAAAACAGCAAAAAATTGAGAAAGCTCTAGACGCTTTATTGCCAACACCTAATACAGAGCCTAAAATCATTCACGAAGCCATGCGCTATTCTGTATTGGCTGGAGGAAAACGTTTACGCCCTGTTCTTTGTTTGGCAAGCTGCGAAGCTACGGGAGGAAAAGAAGATGATGCCATTCCCTATGCATGCAGCTTAGAGCTGATTCACACCTATTCTCTTGTCCATGATGATTTGCCTTGCATGGACAATGACGATTTTCGAAGAGGTCGTCCCACCAATCATAAAGTTTTTGGAGAAGCCATGGCGGTACTGGCAGGCGACGCTTTGCTCACGCTTTCTTTTGAATGGATGACACAAGGAAATCATGTTGACCCTCATCAAAAAGTACAAATCATTCAGACCATTGCTCAAGGCTCTGGAACACAAGGCATGGTCGGAGGGCAAGTTGTAGATCTTTATTTTCAGGGAAAATCTGTGGATGCTGAAAAATTAGAATATATTCACATGAATAAAACCGCTCGATTGATTGAAGCCTCCGTAAAAGCAGGAGCATTGGTGAGCGGAGCATCTGATGAAATCGTTCAAAAAATGGGTCAATATGGACAATGCTTGGGTTTAGCCTTTCAAATTACCGATGATCTTCTGGATGTTTTGGGAAATGCAAAAAAAATGGGCAAAGCCGTGGGCAAAGATGCAGATCTTCTCAAAGCAACTTACCCAGGTTTATTTGGCGTCGAAAAATCTCAAAAAATGGTTCAAGATCTCATTGAAAAAGGACGTGAAGCCATCGCCTTTTTAGGTGAGAAAGGATTTTTTCTTCAAGAAGTTCTGAACATGGTTCAAACTCGTGAGCATTAGGAGTTCATTCAATGCGTTTAGAACAAGTTCAAAAACAAAGTCAAAAAATGATCATGAGTCCCCAAATGCAACAGGGGATTCAATTTCTGCAGCTCCCCTTGATGGAACTCTCCGCACTGATTCAGCAAGAAATGGCTGCCAATCCTGTCCTTGAAGAAGTCACCAACACAGAAGCTCCTTCCGTAGAAAAAGAAGAAAATACAAAAGACTCCGAAGTTGATTTTGATGATGAATTTGGCCGTCTCTCCGAAATGGACGATGATTGGAAAGAATATTTTCGTCAAACGGGCAGTTACACCAAAATGAGCCAAGATGAAGAGAAGAGAAGACGATTTTTCGAAGAATCCATCACCATTCAAGAAACCTTGCAAGAACATCTTCTGAATCAACTGGGACTAAGCATTTCAGAAGAAAAAGATAAAATGATTGGAGAGCTTTTGATTGGAGCCCTTGATGAAAATGGATATCTGACCACCTCTTTAGAAGAGGTCGCGCAAACTTCTAATTACTCTGCCTCTGATTTAGAAAGAATTTTAAAAATCATTCAGACCTTTCATCCTGTCGGTGTAGGAGCAAGAAGTTTAAGTGAATGTCTTTGGATTCAGCTTACGCGTCTGGGAAAAGAAAATAGCTTAGAAGCAAAAATCGTTCGAGAAAATCTTGATGAACTAGCAAAACATAATTTCCCAGGACTTGCAAAAATTTTCAGTGTTGATGTTTCTCAAATTCACAGAGCTGCAGAATTCATTGCCACCCTTGAACCCAAACCCGGACGCATTTTTGATTCTCAAAACACCCACTATGCCACACCCGACATTGTGGTAGAAAAAGTGGGAGACGAATATATCGTCATTCTAAACGATGATCGCATCCCCCATGTTCGCATTAGCAATCTCTATCGTAATTTAATGAAAGACAAAAATCTGGAAGGCGAAACCAAAGATTATATTCGCAATAAAGTTCAAGCAGGAAAATGGCTGGTCAAAAATATTCAACTCCGCCAGCAAACGCTTTATCAAATCGCTTCGACCATTGTTAAAGAACAACAAGAATTTTTTGAAAATGGTGTTTCTTCTTTAAAACCTTTGGTCATGCAAACGGTCGCAACAGCCATTGGGATGCATGAATCAACAGTATCCAGAGCCATTGCAAATAAGCATATGTCGACCCCCCGCGGCCTGTTTCAAATGAAATATTTTTTTACCCCAGGCCTGCAAACTCAAGCGGGTCAATCCATGTCCACGACTAACATCAAAGAAATGATTAATGAAATTATTTCAAAAGAAGATTCCATGCATCCCCTGAGTGATCAGGACATGGTCGAACTTCTCAAAACCAAAGGGATTGATGTCGCCCGACGAACCGTTACCAAATACCGAAAAGAGCTCAAAATCCTCTCTTCTAATTTAAGAAAGAAGCATTTTTAATCCGTTGCTTCAGACCTCATTTACAAAATTTCTTATCAAAAAACGACCTCATAACTCATTCTCTTAAAAAGAGATAGAAATAGACTCTATTAAAAAGTCTTTTTCCCTTGATTCTATATCTAAAAAGGGTCCATAATTAATCTTAAGCAAGGGGGGAACCGTAAGGAGGTTCCAAGATGAAAGCTCTTAAAGTCCCCTTTTTGGTAGCAAGCCTGATTATTTTATCCCTTCTCATTAATCCAACCTCTTCCGCCCGAGAGAACAAAAAAGAAGCCATCAAACCTCGCAAAGCAAGCATGAATGGATTATCTTCAGAAGCACTTTCTCTTAAAGAAAACATTAAACCCCGCAAAACATACTCCAAACCTGTACTAGGCCCCATAAATGGTTTGTCGGTGAAGAGTATTGAACTCAAGAACTCCATCAAACCTAGAAAAGCAAAATCACAACCTAACATGGGGTTGACTCAAAATGGTTTATCTTCAGAAACTCTTTACCTTAAAGAAAACATCAAACCACGGAAGACATACTTTAGCAAACCTTCACAAGGTCCAATGAATGGGCTATCTATAAAAAGCCTTGTGCTCCTAGAGCAAGTCAAACCCAAGAAACCAGGACATGAAGGAACCCTAAACGGATTATCTCAAAACAGCTTATACATAAAAGAGGCGCTTATATCTAAAAAGCAGAAGAACCCAGGCATCAGTCAAAATGGTTTATCTATTCCATCTTTAAATTTAAAAGAAGCAAAAACTCATAAAAAGCTTTCCGAATTAAATACCAATATTCCGTCAACCCGTAGTGGTGGACATGACAGCAATGGACTCCTAGCATCCTCCCTTTACTTAAGAGAAAACATTAAACCCCGTAAACTGAACTCAAAACCTGTATCAGTGGGCCCTTCCGGACATAATGGGCTATCTCTGAATAGTCTTTCTCTAAAAGAGAATGAACGTCCCAAAAGCCAACGTGCACTCCAAGGATGGACTTCCAATGGTTTATCTCTGAATACTCTTAGGGAGAAAATCAAACCTCGTAAAGCAACAATGAATGGCTTTTCTAAGAATGGTCTCAACCAAAATGGTTTCCAGCACAATGGACTTCAGAGAAATGGACTAGGAAAGAATGGATATCAAAGAAATGGAGTTCCAGAATCTTCTTGTAACCCAACAGCACAATCTATTTATCAAAATTTAGCAACGCATCCGCTGGCTGTGGTTCAAGAATAGAAAACTCTTTTCTAAGGAGAGAAAACTTTAGATTTTTGAAAAAATCCAAGAGTCTTGTTTTTTGTAATCTTTCATGTGAAAATATTCTTAAGCTTCATTCAAAAGGAAATACATGCTTAGAATAAAAGTAACTGTTTTATTTTTAAGTATCCTTGGCCTTATTTCAGTATTCGCTTCTTCCTTTTTTCAAAAACAGACTCGTCTCAATGAAAATTCTCTTTCTATTAACGCCCTTGCTTTGAACCAATTGGCTGTCAATGCCCTATCCTCTCACGAAATTGAAAAAGGGGAATTGAAACTCAATCCTGAAGCAACTTCTGGCATT
>JAYRIK010000011.1:0-2150 GCA_041906865.1 Candidatus Auribacterota bacterium | reverse complement strand
GAGTTTCAACAAAAGGAATATGTTCTATAAATTCATCCATTTCCAAATTTCCAAAACTAGCTAACCAGCCTTCTACCCTATGTGGTCCGGCATTGTAGCTAGCTGCAGCGAGAGGAACTGAATCATCAAATTTTTTCAACAACCTCTGTAAATATCGGGCCCCTAATCTCACATTGACTTCTGGTTCACCTAAAAATCTTTCATTAAATGTTTTATCACCCATGAGACGTGCCACTTGTTTTGCCGTATTAGGCATTAACTGCATAAGACCTTTGGCTCCAACAGGAGACACAACATCATACCGATAAGAACTTTCCGTTCGCATAATTCCCCATATAAATTCCCTAGGGACATTAAAAGCTTGAGCATACTTATCCACGTATTCACGGTAAGCTAAGGGATATGCAAATTCCCAAAGGGACCTCACCCCATCAATGGTATGTTTTGCTCGAACTTGAGAAAAATTAACTACGCTAATATAAGATGACCTATGGTAAAAATTCATTTGTTCATAGGCATTCATGAGCATCTTGAGATAATCTTGATTCCTGGTGCGTCTTTCAATTTCGAACAATTCCCATCGAGCCCAATCCTTAAGCCCCACGCGAATAAGTGCCGTTGCTCTTAAAAAGCGAAGCTTTAATTCAGGATCTTTAAAATCTGTTACGGGAACAGATTGTTCTTCATCTGTTCCTGCTACATCTTCGGATGAAGATTCATCCCCTTCATCTCCTCCCACATCTCCGTCGGCATCTTGTTGCGTTTGAGTCATTTCTTCTTCTGATTCAGATTCTTGTGAGTTCTCATCTCCAGCTGTGGGAGAAGTAGAAACATCTGCAGCATCACCTGGAAATAATTTCATCCCGTCTCCATCAGGCAATAATCCCAAAGGGGTTTTAACTGGAGCAGCTGAGGCTACTTCACGTGAAAGCCCTGAAGACTTAAGTGACTGCAAATTTTTTATTTCATCCAACCGGTATTGAGCTGTCAGTCGGTAATAATCCCACAAGGGGTCTTTCACAATTTGTTCAAATAATTTTTTAGCTTCGTCTAATTTATTCATACGATAATAGGCCATCGCCTTCCAGTACTGGATTTTTTCTACAGAAAACTTAGACCAATATTGATGAGTTCTTCTCCTTTGTTTTTGCTCTAAGATTTCATCAAATCCCTTCAGAGCTCCAGCATAGTCACCCTTTAAGTACCGAATCCAACTTAAATGCCACCGAGAATCCCGACTTAATCCCGAATGGGGATATTCATTCATAAATTGTTCAAATTTTCGTGTGGCTCCATCATAATCCTGAAATTGGTAACTTAAAAAAGCTGCTTGAAAAAGGGCTTCGCGACCAGATCTCGATTTGCTGCTCAAGGTATGGGCCTTTTGAAAAGCACTCACTGCCATAGGATAATCACCAGCCCGTGAAGCTGCCTTACCCAGTAAAGAAAGAAATGCTAAATTTTTTTGGTGATTTTCAAAATACTGAGATAAAATTTTAAGAGCTTCATCTACCTCGCCCTCATTCACTAAAAATTGCGCTAACATAAACTCTACTGAATAACGGGTGCTTTCTCCTTGTGCTCGATTTCGCAAGGTCTCCAGTTCTTTTCTCGCTCGTTCTGACTGCCCCGCCCATTGCAATCGACGGATGCGCTTTTGCGTATCAGACAAAGAGGCTAAACAATCCAATTTTTTACCTTCAAAAGGAGCAGAAGGTAAATCAATTCCCCAATCATCTACTAAGGGATTTTGAGGAAATCGACTGTAAAGTTTTCTTGCCCAAGCACACGCCCGCCATTTTTGCCCCCGCTTGAGTTCCACCTTGATCAATCTCCACAACACTTGGGGATAGTTCTCATCATTTCTCCATCTTCTTTCCAAATAAGCCAGTTCTGTAAATGCTTGAGACCATTTCCCCTGCTCTATAGACATTTCACTCAGTTGAAACTTCGTTTGATAAGCCATATGACTGGGAGGTCGTAATTTTAACACTTGATCATAGGCACTGCGAGCTTCTTTAAATTGCCGACGTGATTGAGATACTTGCGCCAAAAAATATTGAGTGTAGTAATTCAAAAGAGAATATTTTTTTTCTTGGACTTTTTTGCCAAGTTTAAGCCTTAAAGATAGAGTTTTGGCTCTATATTTT
>JAYRIK010000010.1:0-23516 GCA_041906865.1 Candidatus Auribacterota bacterium | reverse complement strand
ATGCCTGTAAGTGGGCAGGCATAGGTGATATAAGCTTGCTGAACATCAAAATCATCATGATCCGTTCCTGCTGGAGTAATGATTTCGGCTGTTTTTAGAAAATCAAGGTCAATGCGACCTCCAAGCCCTGTTTCTTTTGAGTTTTTAGCTAAAGCAACTTCAACAATATCAACACCTGCTGAATTTGAATCTGTATCAAACACACGCAAGTTGTTGGCATGACTGTCTGGAGCATCAAAATTCCACACAGAGTTTGTTGAAATGCCTCCGCTGATCTCAATACCACCGATAATGGGTTTTTCACAAGCAGCAGCAGAAGCTGCTCCGCCACCCATCTGAGACTCTAAATCTTTAACTTTATTTTCTAACATCTCTATTTTCTGCATTAGAACTTCATTGTCTACTTCAGCAGAAGCAGAGCGAAATTCAACACTGCTAAGAGCTGTGACTACTGCCAAAATTAAAAATAACTTCCTCATTAACCCCCTCCTTTTAGATGTTCATATTTTACTTTTATAGCACGAATGGTATAAAAGCAAAATTTATGCCATCAATGATTTAAAAAAGCATTGATGTTGTAAAGCGATTGTTTCTTCATCTCTCTTTGAAAAAATTTGCTCATCTTGATTAAAAATGGGCAACAAGAGTTGAGAAAGAAACGAGCACATTTTATAAAATATATATACGAAAGCAAGAGAATTTTATACCCTGAAGAAGTCCATTTTAGTTTTAGGAGTAAATCAAATTTTTTTTATAAAAAACATTTATTAATTTAGGAAGGAATTTAATTATGCAAATTTTCTGTAAAAAAATAGAAAAAGTTTTAAAAGGTGAGAATCAAGCTTTTGTTGTTGGCTTACGAGAAGAATCAAAGAACTTAGATTCTTTGAAGGATTTTTTAGATAGTTCACTTCGTCAGAGAGTTGAAAAATTTCTATTTCGAAAAAGTTTTTCATTTAAGAAAAATGATGTCATGAGTTTTGATCTGGAAAAAGGAAATGTTCTGTATGTTGCAATCTTGTCCAAGGAGCCTTCTCTAGAAAATATACGCCAGACAGTGGGGCGTATGATGGATTCAACGTCTCAGAATTTTGAAAACGTGGAATTCTTTGCGGATTCTTTTTCTGTCAAGGCAGTTTCTGCTGAGCATTTAGCTGAAACCATTTCTGAGACGCTAGATCTAGCGCTTTATCGATACGATCGATTTAAACCCGCCTCTTCTAAAAAAAGAGCATTAAAAACTTGTTCTCTTTCTTTTCAAGACTTGAATTCATCTCGAATTGAAAAATCTATTGAAATAGGTCAAGTTGTTGCTGAAAGTGTTAATTTTACAAGAGATCTTGTAAACAGTCCTGCCAATGAGCTTCCACCCCGTGTTTTGGCTGACCGAGTTTCAAAAATGGCTAAAGAATGTGGAATTTCTTTTAAAGCTTTTGATAAAAAAGCGCTGCAAAAAATGAAAATGGGTGGAATTCTCGCTGTTTCACAAGGAAGTGCTGAAGAACCTCGATTTATCGTTATGGAATATGGTAATGCCAAGTCTCCTGTTGATTTTGTTTTTGTGGGCAAGGGTGTGACATTTGACAGTGGAGGTATTTCGATCAAACCCAGTGATGGCATGGAAAAGATGAAATACGATATGGCTGGGGGTGCTGCTGTTGCTGGAATTTTACGTACAGTAGCAAAGTTAGGCCTGAAAACCCATATCGTTGGAATTATTCCTGCTGCAGAGAATATGCCAAGTGGAACTGCGGTGCGCCCAGGAGATGTTATTTGGATGGGCTCTGGGAAAAGTGTTGAGGTTTTAAATACAGATGCGGAAGGAAGACTTTTGTTGGGTGATGGACTTTTTTATGCACAACGTTATAAACCTAAAATGGTTATAGACTTGGCAACTCTGACAGGAGCTTGTGTCGTTGCTTTAGGTCAGCTTGCAATTGGCTTGATGGGAAATGATGAGAAAGTGATTCATCTCATTAAAGAAGCAGGGGAAAATTCTGGCGAGCGTGCATGGGAACTGCCTTTATGGGATGATTATTTTGATCAAATTAAAGGCGATGTAGGTGAAATTAAAAATGTGGGCTCCCGCGGAGCAGGAACGATTACAGCCGCCATGTTCTTAAAGCAATTTGTGAATTTCCCTTGGGCCCATTTAGATATTGCTGGGACAGCCTGGGCAGATGAGAAAAGACCTTATTGTGTGAAAGGTTCAACAGGGATTGGGGTTAGGCTTCTTACAAGAATGATTCGAGATTTGAAGAAGTAAAACCTCTGAAAAAGGCTCATCGTCTACGTTCCTTACTGCGCTCCCTTGTGCGTTCTGATGTTACATCGGGGCTCCGTAGTACTTGCAAGCGCCTTACATCCCCTAAAGGGGACTATTCAAACATGGCGGAACTTTTTTGAGAGGTTCTGGATTACTTGCCAGCGTTCTTCTCTTCTTGCATCTTTTTCTTTTGAGCTAAAGAATCAATCCATGATTTTGCATTCAGACGCAAAAACAAAACAGCTCCGTTATTTTCTCTCTTGCTATATCCCGCAACAAAATTTTCTTCTGTTTGATGGTAAAAAAATAGAGAGACTTCTTGAGGAAATCCTGCGGTAGCTTTTACATATTGCTCTGATGCTTTCGATGAAGAGCGATCTGTTGTGTTGAGAAAAGCTGCTTTGAAAGTTTCTAAAGATTTAAATCCGATTCCAAACCATTGATTTGTTTTGTCAAAAACGGTGTAGAAATTTTTTCCTCCTAATAGGATTTCTTCTGTATTTCCTTCTGTTTTTATCTGGGCGGTATAACCTTCTTGCAGTAGTCGGTTCAGTTTATTTTGAGCGGCTGTGCCGCCTTTTTTAGGAGAAAGATTAATCAAAAAAGCAATTTTTTCTCCTTCTTTAAAGGTGTAGAGTCGTAAAAAACCTTCAATGTGTTGAAGATAATCTTGAAGAAGACTTTGCGTTTGAGGATTTTGTTGGAATTGCATATTTTGAAGGAGTTGTTCAGAAGGACTTAAATATCCATCTAAAATGCTATTGCAGTTTTGGGGAAGTACTTTTTGAATGGAAGTTTGTAAGGGTGTGGGGGATGAAGGTGAGTCTGAATCTGGATGAAATGCAACTTTAATTTCCAGATTTTTTTCTTTCAGTTGAAGGTTAAACTTCATTTTTGGGGTTTTCTGAGCCTGACTTTCTAAGAACTGAATCAAAGGGGGTAGCCACTTTTGATTTTTATCCATGATGGGTTTAATTTTTTCTTTTAACGACGACAAATCATGTCCATAAACTTCATAAAGATAGGAAGGTTTAATCATAAAAAAACAATCTGCTTTCTCAGATGGACTTACTATATTCATAGGATTTTTAAGAAAGGCTTTAATGAGACCGCGATTTCCAGAAACAAGAACTTTGGAGTCAGAAAAGGCAATGTAATAGGAAATTTTTAATTTTGTTTGAAATTTTACGGGATCTGCAGTGCCTTTTTCTAAGGCTTTTAAATAACCATCTCGATCAAAACTAGATTTTTCATCAATATATTCTTGAATGGGTTGATTACGTGTTTCTTCCTTCAATATAAATCCTTTTCCGCCTAAAAGCCCTTTTCCTAGACTTTCAAGAAAAAGATTCTTGTCTTTGACATGGACCATATATAGAAATGGATTAGGACAAGCAGCGTCATTCAACCGGAGATAAAAAAATTCTTTTTGTAAATCCAGGCTCTCTAATCGAGAAGTTTTTAGAAGTACTGTGGCCATGAACTCTTGGATTTTTGATCCCGTCAAACCAAAAAAACTGAAAAGCTCCTCCGTATGATTTAGAAGATCTGAAAGATGTGGTGAATAAGCATACCCAAGTGCATTATCTGGGACAGGAGGTTCATTTTCTGCCAGAGCAAAGCAATTGACCAAACAAAAGATGGTTATCGTAATAAGAAATATTTTTTTCATGATTTAGAAATGATAGCATGAATGGCAAAAAATAGTCGATAGTCAACCGTTTATGTCTCTAATTTTTACGGACTTGATTTTAGAAAGGAAACCTTCATGAAAAAATATTTATGGTGTCTTGCGCTGTTGGTGATGTTGTGGGGATGTGGTAAGAAAAGTGATGATGTAACCATTGGTGTTTTTGCATCGATGACGGGAGGAACGGCAACTTTTGGTCGTTCTATGGTGCAAGGAATTGAGCTAGCGTTCACAGAAGCTAATGATAAGGGTGGCGTTGTTGGTAAAAAACTTCGATGGATTATTGAAGATGATCAAAGTAAACCAGAAGAAGCAAAAACAGCTGTTGTAAAATTATTAAAGAGAGATCAAGTTGTGGCGGTTCTTGGAGAAGTTGCGAGTTCTCGAAGTTTGGCTGCTGCCCCTGAATGCCAGAGAGCTTCTATTCCAATGATCACTCCTGCTTCTACTAATCCCAAAGTAACAGAAATTGGAGATTATATTTTTCGTGTATGCTTTATCGATCCTTTTCAGGGTGAAGTCATGGCAAAATTTGCTTATGAGACTTTAGGTGTTCGTAAAGCTGCCATTTTTAAAGATATTAAGAATGATTATAGTATGGGATTGGCTCTCTTCTTCGAACAAACCTTTAAGAAATTGGGTGGGGAAATTGTTTCAAACGAATCCTATTCAGAAGGGGATATTGAATTTAGAGCTCAGCTGACCGCTATCAAAAGTGAAGAGCCAGAAGCCATTTTTATTCCGGGCTATTATACAGAAGTGGGTTTAATTGCTCGCCAAGCCAGAGAACTGGGATATAAAGGAAATTTATTGGGTGGAGATGGATGGGATTCTCCACGTACTGTCGAGATTGGTGGAGAGGCGCTGGAAGGAACATTTTTCAGTAACCATTATGCTGCTGACGATCCAAGTCCTTTGATTCAGGAGTTTATACAAAAATTTAAAACTAAATATGGTGAAGTTCCAGACGCCATGGCTGTTTTAGGTTATGATGCTGCTAACATGCTTGTGCATGCGATTGAACAAGCAGGTTCTGTTTCTGGAGATAAAGTTCGAGATGCTTTGGCTCAAACCAAGGACCTTGAAGGTATTTCTGGAAAAACGACACTTGATAAAAATCGCAACGCTCAGAAAGCAGCGGTTGTTCTTAAAATTGAAAATGCGCAATTCAAGTTTTTTAAGAGGGTAGAACCTTAAAACAGTAATTCGTAAATCGTAGTTAGTAGTTCGCTGAAAGCAAGTGTGGGTATTTCTACGAAATACGAATTACTAATTGCGATCTACGGTTTTTTTATGTCAGAACTCATTCAACAATTGATTAATGGGATTAGTTGGGGGAGTATTTATGCCCTCATTGCCTTGGGTTATACCATGGTTTATGGGGTGTTGCGCCTCATTAATTTTGCCCACGGTGATCTTTATATGTTGGGAGCCATGATGGGCTATTATTCAGCTTTTTGGCTCAAAATTCCTTCTTCACCCGGTTTAGGTAAAGCTTGTTTGGTTTTTCTTTTTTCAATGCTCACTTGCGGTTTATTAGGCATGCTCATTGAAAGATTATGTTATCGCCCCTTAAGAAATTCTCCTCGTTTGACAGCCTTAATTACAGCTATCGGGGTTTCTCTCTTGTTAGAAAATGCAGGGCAACTTATTTTTGGTGCAGATCCAAAATTTTTCCCTCCACTTTTTCCTATGAAGGAAATCTTTCGTTGGAAAGATATTGTTGTTAACAATATTCAAATTTTAATTTTAGGTGTTTCCTTTTTCCTCATGTTAACACTTCATTGGATTGTCATGAAAACAAGAATAGGTCGAGCGATGCGGGCTGTTTCATTTAGTCATGAAGTTGCAGAACTGATGGGAATCCCCGTCAATCGTGTGATAAGTTTCACGTTTTTTGTGGGATCCGCTTTGGCTGCTGTGGCAGGCCTTTTAGTGAGTCTTTCTAATCCCAAAGTTGAACCTTTGATGGGAATTATGCCTGGTCTTAAGGCTTTTGTGGCTGCCGTTTTGGGTGGAATTGGGAATATTTTTGGAGCTGTTCTTGGAGGTATGATCATGGGAATTGTCGAGGTTTTGGTTTCTGGGTATCTTTCGAGTACTTACCGTGATGCCGTCGCGTTTTTTATTTTAATTTTTATTCTTTTTTGGAAGCCAGCGGGGTTATTAGGTAAAAGTGGACCGGAGAAAGTTTAATTAAAATATGAAACAAACACGATTTTGGATGATTACTTTTGGAATTAATATTCTCGTCCTAGGAATACTTGTTATTCTTCATCATTTAATTAATCGTTGGATGAATCCGTATTATTTAGAAATACTGTTAATGATTGGAATTAATATCATTTTGGCAGTGAGTCTTAATTTAATCAATGGTCAAACAGGTCAGTTTTCTCTCGGGCATGCAGGCTTTATGGCCATTGGGGCCTATACTTCTGCAGCATTTACAGTATATGGAGAGAAAATTTTTATGACATGGACTGTTGCTATGTTTCATCTACCGGAGTTTGTTGCCAAGATTATTTTTTTTATGATCGCATTAGGTTTGGGGGGGGCTTTATCTGCATTGATAGGGCTTTTAATTGGGCTTCCTGTTTTACGCCTTAGAGGAGATTATCTTGCGATTGCGACACTTGGGTTTGGTGAAATTATTCGGGTTTTGATTTTAAATGTTGATGCGTTAGGGGGAGCTAGAGGATTGACAGGGATTGGAGATTATACCAATTTTTTTTGGGTGGGTATTTGTGTGTATGCCACGTTGATGGTGATTTGTAATATCATTCGTTCGACCAAGGGCCGAGCTTTTCTGGCCATTCGTGAAGATGAAATTGCGGCCGAATCCATCGGAATTAACACAACAAAATACAAAGTAGGTGCTTTTGCCATTGGAGCTTTTTTTGCAGGGATTGCAGGAGCTCTTTTTGCTCATCAAGTACATTATCTTCATACCAATTCTTTTACCTTTATGAGATCCATCGAAATTGTCGTCATGGTTGTTCTAGGTGGAATGGGAAATATTTTGGGCTGTGTCATTTCAGCGATCATCTTGACCATACTTCCAGAATTTTTAAGATTTTTTAGCCAATATCGAATGGTACTTTATTCGGTTATTCTGATTCTTCTAATGCTTGCCCGATCCACCCATGTATTTTGTAATTTGAAAGCCAGAATTTTTTCTTCAAAAACTTAAGTCAATAGATGGAAGTAAAATGGCTCTTTTAGAAATTAAAAATTGTACTTTGTCCTTCGGCGGCTTAACGGCTGTTTCCCATCTTAGCTTTTCAATTGAAGAAGGAGAATTAATCGGCTTGATTGGGCCCAATGGAGCTGGAAAAACCACTGTTTTTAATCTCATTACAGGGGTTTATTGTCCTAGTCAGGGTCATATTTCTTTGGGTGGAAAAAGTTTAAATGATTTGAGACCCTCTCAAATTTGTAAACGAGGTATTGCCAGGACATTTCAAAATATACGTCTTTTTCGAAAAATGAGTGTTTTGGATAATGTACGTGTGGCGCATTATATTTATTTAAATCGAGGGCTTTTGGGATCCATTTTTCGTTTCCCTCGTTTTTACCAAGAAGAAAAAGAAACTTTAAAGAAATCTCATGAGATTCTTGAGCGATTTGGGTTAAGCGATGTTGCCCATGAAGATGCGTGCAATTTGTCTTATGGAAAGCAACGGTATTTAGAAATTGCGCGTGCTCTGGCAACACGCCCACGACTTTTGCTTTTGGATGAACCCGCTGCAGGTATGAATAGGGTTGAAAAAGAAGAACTGCGCCAATCTATTCTTCGTTTCCACCGGGAGTTTAATATTACGATTCTATTGATTGAGCATGACATGAAAGTGGTGATGGGCCTTTCAGACAGAGTTATTGTCATGGATCATGGAGAGATGATTGCTAAAGGAAATCCTAAAGAGATTCAGGGCAATCATAAAGTGATAGAGGCCTATTTAGGTGAAACAAATGCTTAAAATAGAAAATTTAAAAGTGGCCTATGGAGCAGTTCAAGCACTTCATGGGATTTCTTTGGAAGTGAGAGAAGGAGAGATGGTGGCTCTCATTGGTGCCAATGGGGCAGGAAAGACGACTCTTTTAAGAACCATTTCAGGGTTGATTCACCCAAGTTCAGGTCAATTAAATTATGCTTCACTCTCTGGCGAAGTTTCTTTAAAGGGAATCCCTTCTCATAAAATTGTTAAACTTGGAATTTCTCAGGTTCCCGAAGGAAGAATGGTTTTTCCCAATTTATCTGTACGAGAAAATCTTGATTTGGGGGCCTATTTAAGAAAAGATCAACAACAGATTAAAGAAGACTATGAAAGAACTTTTTGTCTTTTCCCTCGTTTGAAAGAACGCCTTCACCAAAGTGCAGCAACTTTGAGCGGTGGAGAGCAGCAAATGCTTGCGATGGGTAGGGCTTTGATGGCTCGGCCTCGACTTCTATTGATGGATGAACCTTCTTTGGGTTTGGCTCCCATTTTAGTTCAGGCCATTTTTAAAAACATACGAGAGATTAATCAGCAAGGTTTAACCATTCTTTTAATTGAACAAAATGCCAACATGGCACTGAAATTTGCACATCGAGGCTATGTTTTAGAAACGGGGAAGATTCTTTTAGAAGGAACCTCAGAAAGTCTCATTCAGAACCCAGACATTAAAAAGGCTTATCTGGGTGGATAATTAGGATGTTTTCTTTTTCTCTATTAGTTTAGAGACCAGGTTCATTAACTCTTGATGTTCAAAAGGTTTGAAAATAATACCATCAGCCCCCAGTGATTTTGCTTTTTCTTCAAGCTCAGCGGAGGGAGCTGCAGTTACCATGACAACATGGGTTTGAGCCAAGTCAGGATTTCTTTTAATTTTTTCACATACTTGCCATCCATCCATTCCTGGCATAATTACATCAAGTAAAATAAGATCCGGATGAAATGAGAAAGCTTTTTCCAGCCCCGTTTTCCCATTATTTGCAGATTCCACTTCAAAACCTGCTTTTCTAAAACGAAGTAAAAGTAATTTGCTTAAATCTTCTTCATCTTCAATGAGTAAAATTTTGAAATGTTGCGTTGTCATGTTTTTTTATTCTCCTAATGTGACGGGTAAACTGAAGTGAAATTGAGATCCTTTTCTGAGTGTACTTTCAACCCAGATTTTCCCTTGATGAAGTTCAATGATTTCCTTAGAAATCGCTAAGCCTAATCCTGTTCCTTTATAGCCAGCTCCACCCACAGGGCGGTGGATTTGATGGAATTTTTCAAATAAATGTTCAACTTCTTTTTTGTCAATGCCGGGGCCATCGTCAATAACGCTGATTTGAATAAAATTAGAATTGTTGCTATTACTTTTTTGATTTTTTTTATCTAAGGTTCGATGGCCTTGCTGGATGAGAACCGCTTTTATTAAAATATGACTTTTAGAAAACCGTATGGCATTGTCCAAAAGATTACCAAGAACACGTTCAATGAGATTTCCATCACAAATGAGAGAGGGTATGACCTCAGATAATTCTATATCAATTTGTATATGTTTATTCGAAGCAATAGTCTGAAAGCTTTGTGTAGCTTCCTTCAGGAGTTGAGCGATATTAACCGCAAAAGGATGAATCGTGATTTTTCCAGATTGCAGTTTTGATAAGTCCAGAATGTCGTTAATAATTCTAGAGAGACGATATGCATTTCGATTTGCAATATCAACGGTCTCTTTTTGTTCTGTGTTGAGAGGGCCTAAAAGTTCGTCTTTTAAACTATTAATAGCTTCTTTAATAATACTTAAAGGGGTTCTCAGTTCGTGAGAAACGGTACTGATAAATTCATCTTTGATTTTTTCAAGTTTTTTACGTTCAGTAATATTTCTAACGATGACCAAAACTTGATCTTTTAAGAGGGGAAGAATGCGAGCCTCAAAAAAGTTTTCCTCATTTTGAAGATTTAAAGAATATTCTAGCGAGCCCATTTCTTTTTTTTGATGAGCCAGTGAAATCATTTGTTTGAATTGATTTTCAATTTTGTTGGGAAGAATATCTTGAAGGCGCTGTCCTAAAAAATCTTTGGAGGATAAGAATAAATTTTTAGATTGGCCTGCATGATAATCTAAAATAGTGCCATCTTCATTTAACCGAAAATAAAGATCAGGGAAGGCATGGAAAATGGCTTGAAGCTCAGAAGTTGTCCTGATGAGAGTTTCTTCAGCCATTTTTCGCTTGGTAATGTCTGTGAAAACGCCTACCCAAATCAGACCATATTCTGGATGTTCAAAAGTTGAAATATTTGCCTGACACCAAAAAGAGGATTCGTCTTTTTTGAGGTGATGGACTTCTCCGTTCCATTTGCCAGTTTTCTTAAGTTGTCGAATGGTTTCCTGAGCTTGAGCTTGAGCACTTTTTTCAAAGGAAGGGGCATAGAGAATAGACAAAGGTTTATTAAAAAGTTCTCCAGAAAAATATCCAAACATTGACTCAAAGGTGGAGTTGGCGTAAACAACCATCGCATCCCGAGCACGAATAAAACAAACGCCTTCAGCCATATGCGTAACAATTTGACTTTGTAAACGTAAGGATTCTTCTAACCGATTCTTTTCGATGGAGTGGAGAATGGTACGAGAAAGCATTTTGGAGTGAATGTTTGTTTTGACAAGATAATCTTGAGCTCCTTGTTGTAGAAGCTCGTGTCCTAATATTTCATCATCGGTTTGCGTTAGCACAATGATGGGTGTTTCAATTGCGACCTCGCGTACTTTTCGAATAATTTCCAAACGTGTTAGGTTAGAAAATATTAAATCCAGAAAAATAATGTCAACCTTGTTTTGAGTTAAATAAGTGAGACTAGACTTTAAATTTTTTTCAAATTTGAATATGAAGTTAAAAGTCGTTGGTTGAATTTCTGAAAAGACTTTTTGAAAAAGAGAGATATCAGAAGAGTTTTGATCAATGAGAAGGACTTTATAAACGCCCTTAGTCATATCCAAGAGTTTTTTTTGCTTTTTCGCTCATACGATCAGGATGCCAAGGCGGCTCCCATACAATATCGACCTGGGCAGATTTGACCCAAGGAATGTCTTCCACCATCACTTTAATTTGGTCTGAAATCATGTTAGCCATTCCACAGCCCCGAGCAGTCAAAGTCATTTTAATGCTCACTTGATCGTCTTGCACTTGAATGTCATAAATAAGACCTAAGTCAACAACGCTGACGCTGGGGATTTCAGGATCAAAACATTGTTGAAGTACTTCGTTGACTTCTTTGATTTTTGTATCAGTTGTTTCCATTTTGTTTCCCTTGGTCTTGCAATAAAAATTCAGCCAAAATTATTTTTTATTTCTGGAAAATGAAGCGACCTAAGGGTATGATTCTCACTAAACTTTGTCAATGGAAACGAATCTTAGTCTTAATAAGTTTGAACAAGAACGAAAAAATATTGACTTTAGAATTAATACATCAAATAATCTCACTCAACATGTTTTTAACACGAAAGTTTTATTCATTTTAGGATGTCGATGACAACTGAATCAGTAAGCGTTACTGCAGAAGCTAAAAAGCCAGATCTAAAAAAGAAAATTCAGCCTCAGGATGATGCGTCTCTTTACACTCGGCGAGATTTTTTTGTCAAAGCCGGATGGTATTTCTTTGGCATCGTCATGAGTTCTTGGCTGGTGGGTCTTGTTCGATATCTTTTCCCCAGAGTCCTATTTGAACCTTCCAATATTTTTAAAGCGGGATTTCCTCAAGAATATCCTCCAGGAGAAATCAGTACCCGTTGGGCTGCTGAGCAACGTGTTTGGATTGCACGAACTTCTGAAGGGTTTTATGCTCTTCTTGCCAAATGTACCCATTTAGGATGTACGCCTGTATGGTTGTCGGTAGAAGATAAATTTAAATGTCCTTGTCATGGAAGTGGCTTTCATCGTGATGGCGTTAATTTTGAAGGACCTGCTCCGCGTTCTTTAGATCGTGTGAAAATTACACTTGCAGATGATGGACAGTTGTTAATTGATAAAGGCACTCTTTTTCTGTTTGAAAAAGGGGAGTGGGCTAAACCAGAAGCATTTTTGAAAATATAGTTTTAAGTTATAACTTTAATTGAAGGTAAATCAATGGCAGAAGATAATAAGCCTGTATCACCTACACCATCACCAGCTCCCACAAGTGTGACACCGGTGGCTTCGAAGCCTCTGGAAACTGTTAAACCCCCTGTGATTAAAGAGACTTTGCGTCAAAAGTTACGCAAAACTCAAGTGTGGCGTTCTATGTTTCGCCATGATTATAAAGACACACCTAAAAACAGGACTTTAGCAGTTATTGGAAATGTGTTTATGCATTTACATCCCGTGAAGGTGTTAAGGGGTGCTGTTAAATTTAAGCATACTTGGTGTATGGGCGGTTTGAGCTTTTTCCTTTTTTTAATTCTTCTGGTTACAGGTGTTGCTTTGATGTTTTATTATCGCCCCACGGCTGAATATGCCTATAGCGATATGAAATATCTTCAATTTGATGTTCCATTTGGGATGCTTTTAAGAAATATGCATCGTTGGTCTGCTCATGGCATGATCATTACCGTTTGGCTTCACATGTTCCGCGTATTTATGACGGGTTCTTACAAACCCCCTCGCGAATTCAATTGGGGTGTGGGTGTGATTCTTTTGGTTTTAACAATGGTTTTGAGTTTCACTGGTTATCTTCTTCCTTGGGATCAGTTGGCCATTTGGGCGGTGACCGTTGGAACGAACATGGCTCGTGCAACACCTTTGTTAGGTCATGAAGGACCCTTTGGACCGCAACTCGGAATGAGACCTGACAATGATATTCGCTTTTTGCTTTTAGGAGGAACACAAGTAGGTGCTCCCACGCTTTTAAGATTTTATGTGCTTCATTGTATTGCTTTACCATTCTTTCTTTTAGTTTTTGTGACTGTCCATTTTTGGAGGGTAAGAAAGGATGGGGGAATATCAGGACCTCTTTAAAAAACGTGTCGTTGCGTCTACGTTGATGCTGACAAAGCTTTTTATTTTTTTTTACGACACATAACACACAACATTGAACAATATTTATTATGAACCATTTTCTAAAAATTATGACTCAGCCGGATAACATTCCTATTGTGGGAATGATTTTTCTGCTGGTTTTCTTTATAAGTTTAGCCTTGAAGCAGGCCCTTTACAATGATCGCCATCGAGTGAAGCCTGATCCTCGCAAAGAAGTAGATAAAGTTTTTGTTTTCCCTTATCTAGTTCGTGCAGAATTTATGGCTGTTTTAATTACCATGCTGATTCTTTTTGCATGGTCTTTAGGAATTAATGCTCCTTTGGAAGAAGCCGCCAATCCAGCCATCACTCCAAATCCAAGCAAAGCTCCTTGGTATTTTTTGGGACTTCAGGAAATGTTGGTGTATTTTGATCCATGGATTGCTGGAGTTGTTTTGCCTACGCTTATTATTATAGGGCTGATGGCAATTCCTTATATCGATCGTAATCCTTTGGGGAATGGCTATTACACTTTCAAAGAAAGAAAGAATGCCATTCTCATTTTTTGTTTTGGTTTTCTTGGACTTTGGGTAGCCATGATCACCGTTGGAACATTTTTAAGAGGGCCTGGATGGAATTTATTTTGGATCACTGAAGACTGGGATCCTCATAAGGTGGTTGCGCTCACCAATATCAATTTTTCAGATCTTTTTAAGATCCGCTCAAAAACAATGGCCAGTTTTTTTGGAGCAAGTGTTTTAGGTGTGTATTATTCTTTAGGCTTTTTATGGTATTTAATTTTGAGATGGCGTAAAAGTTCTTTGCTTCAAGAAATGGGTTGGATGAGATTTGCTATTTTTGCTTTCCTTTTTTTAAGCATGATGGGTCTTCCGATTAAAATGGTTCTTCGCTATACATTGAATGTCAAATATATCTGGGTAACTCCCTGGTTTAACGTATGAGTGGAAAAGGGTATTGAGCAATGGGCATAAATGAATGGCGAAAGAAACCTACCGAAGAACAATCTTTTCGTATTCCTTTCTTTGCGACTGTTGCCTGCCTTATTTTGTTAACGGGCGTTGCCATTTGGGATGAGACTTTTCATCGTCGTCCCTGGAAAGATTTTCAACAGGCTTTCTTTAAATTAGAATTAGAGAAGGCCAGTGAGGAATTTAATGTAGAAAAAGAGAAATTTGAATCCGAGTCCGTTCAAAAAATTTATCATTCTCTTCAAGAAAAATTAAAAACACTTCGTAATGGACCTCAAGATCCTCAAGTCAACAAGAGCTATGTTGAAGCGAAGAGTCAACTCACGGGTCTTCAATATAAGCTAGAAGACCTTTCCAAAGAATCCCAATTTACCAAAAGTCGTTTTGATGCTGCTTATTATCTTTTTGAGAAAGCAAAAATAGAAAATAGTTCAAATCTACAAGAAAAAAAGCAAAAAGTAGAAGAGCTTCAGAAAGAATTAGATAAAATTTCTCTTAAGATAAAAGAAGTAGAAAATCAAAATGCACCGTTGTGGAAAATTGTTCAAGCCCATGATGAAGAAGTTTCTAATACTGAAAAAGAGCTTGTACAGATGACCACAAAGCTTCAATTGCTTGAAAAGAAAGTTTCGGATGTTAAAGGTAAAAGTCCAAAAATTGAACAAATTGTTATTAAAAATCTGAATCGTGTGGACCGTTGTCAAACCTGCCATTTAGGAATTGATAGACCTGGATTTGAAGATCCTAAAAAATATCCTCAACCTTTTAGAACTCATCCTAATTTGGATGTTTTATTAAAAAAACATCCTCCAGAGAAGTTTGGATGTACTTCTTGTCATGGAGGGCAGGGCGCTGCTTTGACGGTCAATGATGCTCATGGTGAAGTTCATCACTGGGAATCTCCTTTATTGCGAGGCAAAAAAGTAGAGAGTTCCTGCAGAAAATGTCATGCAACTGTTCAAGTTCCGGAAGCCTCTAAATTAACTCAAGGGAAGGTTTTGTTTGGTCAATTGGGTTGTTCGGGATGTCATTTGGCTCTGGGATATGATGATGCCAAGAAGGTAGGTCCTGAACTGGATAGGATTCATGAAAAAACAACTTTAGATTGGATGGCCCGATGGATTAAAGATCCCAAAAGTTTAAGTCCTACAACCCGTATGCCTCAGTTTAAGATTACAGAAGATGAAGCCAAATCTGTCGCACATTATTTGGCGAGTTTGGGTGGTTCTGTTCCCATGACAGCAGAAGAGAAAGCAGTATTGGGAAAAGGATCTCCAGAGGAAGGTAAGAGATTGGTGAAAGATTTAGCTTGTATCGCTTGTCACAAAATTGGAGAAGAGGGAGAGACTTTTGCTCCTAATCTGTCTCATGTTGGAAATAAAGTTCGACCCGAGTGGATTTATCGTTGGTTGAAAAATCCTCGTGAATATCTTCCTCATGGAAAAATGCCAAACATGCGACTTAAAGATGAAGAAATTGCCCATTTGGTGAGTTATTTAACAACTTTAAAAGATGAAACTTGGGGATTAGATCCTTCTAAAGAAGAGTCAGTAGATGCGACTCTTGCTGAAAAGGGTAAGAAATTGATTGGAACTCTGGGCTGCTTTGGTTGTCACAATATTCCTGGCATGGAAAATAGACCTCGCGTAGGAGCTGAACTTACCGCATTTGGAGCAAAGGATTTAAGCTTACTTTTCTTTGGATATGCTCATGATGTTCCGCATACTTTATGGGATTGGACTTTTAATAAAGTTAAAAACCCTCAAATTTATGCAACCGAACGTATCGAACAAAAAATGCCAAATTTCCATCTCTCAGATGAAGAGATCAATTCATTGGTGACTTTGTTGACGAGCTTTAAGGGTGAGGAAAAAGAAATTCCTCTTCAGCTTAAGAAAAATCTCTCTACAAAAGAAGAAGCAATAGAAAAAGGCAGAAACCTGGTACGAGATTTGAATTGTATGGGGTGTCATACCATTGAAGGAAAAGGAGCTACAATTGCTCCAAATTTAGAAGGTGAGGGAGCAAAGGTCCAGCCAGAATGGTTGTTTAGTTTCTTGAAAAGTCCTATTTCTATTCGACCTTGGCTCACTGTTCGCATGCCTAAATTTAATCTTTCAGATGAAGACGCTTCCAGTATTGTTTCTTATTTTTCATCTCTTTCAGATGCAAAATACCCTTATGAATTTGATTATTTTGGAGAAGTTCAGGTTCCAGAAAGAGAACGTAAAGCTGGAGAAAAACTTTTTGAGATGTTCAAGTGTATGTCGTGTCATCCCGTGAGCATGGATCCATCTACCAAAGGTTCTCAAGTTGTAAATTTGGGCCCCAATTTAGGTTTGGCCAAAGATCGTCTTAGACATGAATGGATTGCCCAATGGATTTTGCAACCGGAAGTTTTACAACCTGGTACAAAAATGCCAACCAATTTCCCTAAAATGGGAGACAAACGTGTCTCTTTTGTTCCCAATCTTTTGAAAACGCCTCAATTCAAAGACACAAAGCAATATTTTGAAAATTTATTTGGATCAGAGTTGGATGCTTTCTTAGCTGATCCTCTTTGGCAGACAAAGTCTATTCGAGATTATATTGTGAGCATGAATAGTTTTTCGACATCTGTAACTTCTTCAAAGACGGAAGTCTCTTCTCAATCACAGACTTCTCCGCAAGTTCCAGCACAAACTCAGGTTTCTGTTTCTCAAAAGGCTCAAGCACCGACAGCACCTTCTACTTCAGAAAATACTTCAGCTAAGAAGCCTCCAAGCGAAGATGGGTTTTAATAAATGCGTGGAAGGAATTAATTAGAGAAACAAATGATTTTTCTAATGAATGGCCTGGTATTTCTTACCTTCATAAATCGAAGCAATTCCAAAGTTTAATCGAGTATCATTCACTTTTTCAAAACCACTTGTTCCCATTAGTTTTAAAAAATCTTCTCCGTCTGGAAAGCTTTGAATGGTTTGGGCAAGGTATTCGTAAGCCGATTTGTCTTTTGAAAGCCATCCTCCAATAATAGGAAGGATTTTATTAAGATAAAAAAGGTAAATTTTAGAGAAGAATTTCGATCGTGGTTTTGAGAATTCCAAGATAACAAGTTTTCCATCTGGTTTTAAAACACGATGTATTTCCTGCAAGGCTTTGACTGTTTGAGGGATGTTACGAATACCAAAACCGATAATGACTTTATCAAATGAGGTATTATGGAAGGGAAGGGTTTCCCCATCTGCACATATAAGAGGCAAATGGGAATTTCTTTTATGTGCTTCTTTTAGCATGGTGTGAGAAAGGTCAGCTCCTATGCTGTATCTTTGATGAGCTTGAATTAAAAAATCTCCCGTTCCACAACAAAGATCTAAAAAACGGTCATTCGGTTGAAGATTTAAGAGTCGAAGGGCTTTTTTTTTCCATAAACGATGAGTGCCTAAGCTTAATAAATCATTGGCTAAATCATAGCGCTTGGCAATTCGGCTGAACATATCAGAAATAATCTTGCTTTGATCGTGCATATGTTGTTTGTCTAAAGTTTATATAAGATTTTGTAATGATAATAAGTAGATTGTGTATAGGGTATTGTGGATTGTTAAATACTTTTTTTAAAACAACCCCCAATTCACGATCCACTATCCCCAGGTTCATTTCCCCATGGTTTAAAAAGCTGGTGTTCAATGCCTAAAAGGTTAAGAACTTTACCTGCGATAAAATCAGCAAGATCTTCAATCGTTTTAGGTTTGATATAAAATCCTGGATCACAGGGCATGATTTTTCCGCCAGCATCTGTGACACGAAGCATGTTTTCTAAGTGAATTCTGCTTAAAGGAGTTTCCCGAGTAACCAAAATTAACTTTCTAGACTCTTTTAAGCAAACGTCTGCAGCTCGTTCAATGAGTGCTCGAGAGGCTCCTGTTGCAACAGCCGAAAGGGTTTTCATGGAGCAAGGGATAATCACCATTCCATCGTGATGATGCGTGCCAGAGGAAGGAGGAGCGGCTAAGTCATCGTTTGAAAATATTTTGAAGATTTTAGGGTTTAAAGAGAGAGAGTATTTTTTTTCTAAAAAATCTTTTATGCTTTGGGATTTTTTTAATCCAATTTCAAAATGTAAGAGGTCTCTTGCATTCTCTGACATGATCAGTTCAACGATGTGATTTTCTTGAGAAAGAGCTCTTAAAAGTCTTTCAGCATAGAGCATGCCACTAGCACCTGTGATAGCAATGACGAATCTTTTTTTCATCGAAGTCCTATCCAAGTGGATACCAGATAAAGAATACTAATCCAGCCATTGGCATTGAAAGCACTTTGAACTTTAGAAAGATCGTTTGAGTTGACCAAAGAATGTTCGTAAAGCATGATGGCCCCAATCAAGGAACATCCTAGAAAATAAACAAAAGAAAGATGAAAAAGAATTCCAGTCCAAATTAAAAAACTTAATGCAATCCCATGAAAAATCATGGCTGTTTTGAGTCCTTTTTGAATGCCAAATTGAACAGGAATACTGAAAAGACCATGAGTTTTATCAAAAGCAATATCTTGTGTGGAATAAATGATGTCAAATCCCGCTACCCAGAAGAGAACTCCCAACCCTAATAGTAAAATAGGACCTTGCAAACTTTCAGTAAATGCAAGCCAAGCTCCCAGAGGAGCGAGTCCTAAACTTAAACCCAAAAACAAATGAGAAAGCCAAGTGAAGCGTTTGGTATAAGGATAAAATATAAAAAGAACAAGGGTTGGAAAAGAGAGGAGGGCACAAAGGATATTGAGTTGAAAAGCAGAATAAATAAATAGAAGAGAAGAAAAAAGAGCGAGTGTTAATGCTCCTTTCCAACCAATGATGCCTCGTGGTATTTCTCTATTTTGAGTTCGGGGATTTAATGAATCAACTTTTGAATCGATGAGGCGATTAAACGCCATGGCAGCGCTGCGAGCAGAAATCATAGCTATTGAAATCCATAGGATTTTAATGGGGCGGATTTGGAAATATTTTGATACCAAAAGAATACTTGCAAAAGCAAAAGGAAGAGCAAAAACGCTATGACTAAACCGAATCAGTCGAGCATAACGTGTGAGAAGTGTAATGAAAGATTTCATGTTTTTCTGCCATTAAAAATTGATAAGGGTCTTGAATTTTTTTTAGCCCTGTTTTAATAAAAATGAATTTTGCTTTTTTACCTTTTTCAATGGATCCATATTCATTTCCAAAACCTAAGGCATGGGCTCCATGAAGCGTAGCCATTCGTAGAATAAAGGGAAGAGAAAGAAAAGGGAAGTGTTTTTTAAGAAATCTCATTTCACTCCATAAATCTAAATTATCATTACTGGCCAGACTGTCTGTCCCAAGACAAAGAGGTATTTTATATTCTAAAAGTTTTTTAATAGGAGCAAGGCCAGCTCCTGTGTATTTGTTGCTGCGAGGGCATAGAGCAATATAAGAGTTTTTTCTTTTAAGTATAGAGAAGTCTCGGGGAAGGGTATGAGCACAATGAACACAAAGAATTTGGGGAGATAAAAAATTGTTTTTCGACAAATATTGAATAGGGGTTAATTCTTTTCCAAAAAATGGATTTTTTAAAAGAGCTTTATTTTGAATAAATCCCGAGAAAGATCCTTTCAAATTTTGAATCCATAAGTTTTCATCCATAGATTCCGAGAGATGAATGGAGGTGTAAAGTTTCTTTTCATGAGTATATGCTTTAACTTTTTTGAGAATGTCCAACGGAACAGTATGAGGAGCATGGCAGGCTGGAGAAATGTGAAATGAAGGAGCTTCTTTTTTTAGTTTTTTCTCACTATTTAAATATTCTTGAAAAGAGCAGTCACCGACAAGCTCATAGTAAATGTTTCCTGAAAGTTTTTGCTCTTCAAGGTAAGGTGCTGCAAATCCTGTATTGGTGACTTCTCCTACAAGGATAACTCCAGATTTTTTTAAAGCAGTAATGTGTTCTTGAATGCCTGAAATGATTTGGTTTTTAGAAATATTTTTTTTAAGTTCAATGATTTCAGAAAGCCAATGAATAAATTTTTTCTGCGGTTTAATTTGTTTATGTAAACATGAATATTCTAAATGGGTATGTGCATTGACCAAACCTGGCAGAAGAATGGACTGTCCCAAATCTTCTACATTTAATTTGGGATTTTCTTTTAAAATTTTTTTTGTTTTTCCAATATTAACAATTTTCCCATTTTCTAAAATAATAGCTCCATTCTGAATGGGAGGTTTATGAATAGGTAAAATCCATTGGGAGAGGAGAATGGTTTTTTTCATAGGAGTTTAGGCTTTCAATACCAGGAGGCGAGGTTCTGTCATTTCTTCCATCGCATATTTGAGCCCTTCTCGACCGAACCCCGAATATTTAACTCCGCCGTAAGGCATATGATCTAGACGGAAGGTGGGAACTTCATTGACCATCAAGCCTCCGACTTCAATTTCATTAAAGGCATGGAGGATGCGATTGATATCTTGAGTGAAAATACCTGCTTGTAACCCATAAGGTGTGTCGTTCACAGCTTGTACCGCGTCTTCAAAGTTTTCATATGAGAATACATCCACCAGAGGTGCAAAGGCTTCTTTGTCGCATGCCTTGGTTCCCTTAGGAACATTTTCTAGAACCGTAGGTTCAACGAAGCTCCCATGCCGTTTGCCTCCTGTAAGAAGTTTAGCACCTGCCCGTACAGCTTCTTCAATCCACTCACAGGCACGAATGGCTTGAGTTTCTTTGATCATGGGGCCTATATCTGTGTTTTCATCCATAGGATTGCCCATTTTCAATTTCTCAATTTCTTTAAGAAAGTGTTGAATAAATTTTTTATAAATTTTTTGATGAATATAAATTCTTTGTACAGAAATGCAAACTTGTCCTGCATAAGCAAAGGCTCCACGAACACATCGGGGAATGGCAAGATCTAAGCTAGCATCCTCATGAATAATCACGCCACCATTTCCGCCAAGTTCTAAAGTAACTTTTTTACGACCACATCTTCTTTTAATATCCCACCCAACATCAGGACTGCCTGTAAAACTGATCATTTGAATGCGATCATCAGTGATCAGCACATCACAATCTTCATGAAGAGAAGGAACCACACTTATAAGCCCAGGAATAGGTGAGCATTCGGCTATGATTTCTCCTAATAGTAAAGCACTTAAAGGGGTGTCTGTGGGTGGTTTTAAAATGACGGGATTCCCAACGGCAAAGGCGGGGGCAATCTTATGAACCGCTAAATTTAAGGGATAATTAAAAGGTGTGATGGCGGTGATGGGTCCAATGGGAAATCGTTTGACCAGTCCAAAGCGATCTTTTGTATCAGGTCTTAAATCTAAAGAAAGTAGTTCTCCGGAGATTCTTTTGGCTTCTTCAGCTGCAATTTCAAAAGTCATTACGGCGCGGTCGACTTCCATACGACAGTCGCGTATGGGCTTTCCATTTTCTTGAACAATAGTTTTAGCCAATTCTTCTTTTCGAGAAGCAACTCCTAGAGCAATTTTTTTTAATAAATCGGCTCTTTCATAAGAAGCTATTTTTTTTGATCTTTTGAAAGCTTCGACAGATTTTTGAATGGCTTTTTCAATATCAGCCTTTCCGGCAAGGCAAGCCTTGGCAACAAGAGATTGATCAAATGGATTGATGACGTCAGCAGTTTGTTTGGACTGACAACTTTCACCTGCGATGAGAAATGGATGTGGTTTCATAATGAGTTAAGAGTTATGGGCTAAGGGCTAAGTAAAAAAATTATTTCTAGCCCTTAACTCTTAGCCCATAGCCCTATTTATTATCCTTCATATTTTTCCAAAATAGCACTTCCTGAAACTCCGCCCGCCGCACAAGCAGCTGCCAAACCCATTTTAGCTTTGGAGTCAGCTTTCAGTTCATAAGCCAGATTAAGTAAAATGCGTGTGCCAGAAGCAGCCAAGGGATGGCCTAAAGCAATAGACCCTCCGTAAGGATTTACTCGCCCTTCTTTCCACTTAGATTCCCAATCATGGTTAAATTTCTGTTTTCCCTCTTTAAAAATGGCCAAACATCCTGCAGCAAATGCTTCATGAAGTTCAATGATATCCATCTTTTCAAAAGGAACTTTAATCCAGTTGAGAGCTTTTTGAGCAGCATGCGCAGGTCCCATTCCCATGAGTGCAGGATTGACTCCCGCAAAGCCCCATCCTTTTAATTCTGCGATAATATCTAGTTTAAGTCTTTTTGCTTTTTCTTCAGAAGCTACAATAACTGCAGCAGCTCCATCGCTTCTTGGACATGAATTGAATGGAGTAATAGTTCCTTTTGTTTTTCCTTCTATAAATTTTTTGCCCGGAATTTCATGACCATAAGCTTCCCAAAATTTCTTAAAAGGATATTCTTCATTATCAAACATAGGAATGGCTTTTTTAGCTTTTTCGGGATCCAAGACAAAGGCTTCTCTCTGTAAGGGATTTTCATCTTGTTCTAGGAGCGTTTGTCCATTTTTAACAACGGGGACAACATAGGATTTAAAAACTCCTTTGCGAATTCCATCGATTGCTTTTCGATAACTATCGACTGCATAATGATCCTGTTCATCTCTAGAAATTTCATAAAGTTGTGCAAGAATTTCTGCAGTTTCAGCCATAATCATTCCTTTAACAGGGTCTCGCAAGCCTTCTAGCATGCAGTCTCCAATTTCAATATGAGGATCTGTTAGGAGATGATCCCAATTCTTTTTCAAGTCATCGAGTGTTTTTAGTCCTCGATACCTTCTTGCTCCACGAATAGTGTAAGGGAAAGAACTCATACTTTCCGTTCCACCAGCAATAAAAATCTCACCTTCTCCTACAAGAATTTGTCTTGCGGCAGAAGCAACTGCTTCAATTCCTGAAACGCAATTGACATGCAGTGTATAAGCGACGGATTTTTCTGGAAGGCCCGCATTTAAAGCACAAACTCTTGCAATGTTGGGTGCATTGCTAAGTTGTCCAACCCAACCTAAAAGAACGCCATCTACTTCTTTAGGGTCTATTTTTGATTTCTCAAGTACATTTTTGATAGCCATTGTCCCAAGTTCATCGGGGCGTAAGTCGGCTAAGGATTTGTTGACATGCCCAATAGGAGTTCTTGCACCGCTTGCTAGAACGATCCGTTTTTTCTCTGGGTTCATAGTTTTATCCTTTTAATAGTTGTTTAATTTTTAAGCTAACTTATTAGGTTCTGTCTTTTTCCCAAAAGGTAATATCTTTCCCAAAAAATTCTTTCTTTCTTGTTGAACCATAAGCAGTTTTAGTTTAGGAATTGCATTCCAGGTAGCAACCGATCCTCGACGAATACATTCTCTGGCTTTTGAAAAATGGGCCCAACTGATATGTCCAACTTCTGGCTCAATAATTAAGTCTGCAGGAGCAAGTTTCATTTTGCTCAGTTCATAACTTTTAATATTTTCAGCTTGAACCACAATATCAATCATATTTCTAAATTTTTTTCTCTTTTTAACTTCTTTACCTACATCGACAGCGATGACTAGATTCATTCCCATTTCTTTTGCAACAGTGACTGGAATGGGTTCTAAGATGCTTCCATCCCCAAGCAATCGGCCATAAAGTTCTACAGGGGGAAGTGTTCCAGGAATAGCAGAACTGGCTAGAATTGCCTCTTT
>JAYRIK010000009.1:0-8945 GCA_041906865.1 Candidatus Auribacterota bacterium | reverse complement strand
AGAAACTTCCAAACGTGAAGCCAAAACAATGATTACTGTGAAGGATTCACAAACAGCGGTGATTGGTGGATTGATTCGAGAAAGAAAAGACAAGCTTACGCAAAAAGTTCCTATTTTGGGAGATATCCCCATTTTAGGAATTCCTTTTACTAGGAAAACAGATCAAACGGTCAAAACAAATCTTCTTATTTTTATTTGTCCTCACATTCTAGATTCTGAAGAAAAATTAGCATCGATTACGGAAAAGAAAAGAGAAGACTTGCATACAGCTCAAGGAATTAAAGAAAAGCAAAAGACCAGTGATAAGAATGAAGCCGAAAGCAGTAAGGAAAAGACCGTGAAGCAATCGAGCTGAGTAGGTCTTGTCTTTTTGCTTTGTTTGAAAGGTTAGATATTCAATGACAAATCCATCACTTCCCATTCTTGAAGATATTGCTCTAGACAAAATCCCTCGAGACATTTTTAAAAAAGTACCTCTAGAGTATTTTTGGACTTTTCGTCTTCTTCCCGTGTCGTTAGAAAATAATCGATTAAAACTTGCGGTTGCTAAACCCCATCCTTTTTACCCTATTGATAATCTGACTCAAGCGTTGAATGTTTCTATTGATCTTGTGTTAATGGATTTGAAAAAGATAGAACATATCTTGAGAAGACTGATGGAGTCTAATTTGCAGAATGTTGAAGGTCTTCTTCAGGGACAGAATTTTTCTGAAAACAACTTAAATATTTTTTCAGGTGAGGATTTAATCAGACAGGGGAGTGATGCTCCGATTGTCAAAATGGTTAATTCAATTTTAAGGGAAGCAACTCAGGAAAAAGTAACCGATGTTCACTTTCATCCTAAGACAGATTATTTGGCTGTTCTGTATCGTCGAGACGGTTTTTTGCATGAAGCTCATAAACTTCCTCGAGAAATCCAGGAAGGGATGGTAGCTCGTCTGAAAGTGATGGCCAAACTAGATGTGACGCAAAAGCAACAACCCCAGGATGGACGATTTTCAATGAAATCAGCAGATAAAGAAATTGAAATTCGTTTGTCGGTAGTTCCGACAGTTCAGGGAGAGAGACTGGTTTTAAGATTTTTAGACCGGGATAATCTTTTGATTCGAGCTCCAGAACTTGGAATGTCTTCTAAAGATAATCAAATTTTACAGCCATTGATGAATAGACCCAATGGAATGATTTTAGTCACTGGCCCTACCGGAAGTGGCAAAACAACCACGCTTTATTCTTTTATTTCAGAATTAGATTTGTCTCGTAAAAATGTCATGACCATTGAAGACCCCGTGGAATACAAACTAGAAGGGATTACTCAAATGCAGGTGAAGCCTGCACAAGGACTTACCTTCGCTCAAGGCTTACGCTCTCTTTTGCGTCAAGATCCTGATGTGATTTTGGTGGGAGAAATTCGTGATCAAGAGACTGCTCAAATTGCGGTGCGGGCTGCTTTGACGGGGCATTTGGTTTTAGCGACACTTCATACCACAGATGCTCCAGGCGCTGTGACACGTCTTTTAGATATAGGTATCGAGCCTTATTTGATTGCTTCTGCCTTAATGGCGGTGATTTCACAAAGATTGGTCAGATGCATTTGTCAAAATTGTGGAATGAAAGGTTGTTCGACTTGTTTTTCTACAGGATTTAGAGGACGTACCGGGATTTTCGAGCTTTTGGTTTTAGATGAAGATTTTAGAAAATTGATTTATGAAAAAAAAGATCTTCAAGCGTTTAGACAGACCATGACAGATAAGGGAATTGTGGGATTAGAAGCTGCCGGTCTTGAAAAAGCTGCACAAAATGTAACAACGCGTGAGGAAGTTTTTAGAGTGGTAGGGTAGTTGTGAAAGAAACTTTAGACTCTTCAAAGTTGTGGCAAGTCAAATCTCGTACAGATGAAGCCTCGGTGTTGTCTAAATCTCTTGGTATTTCTCCCATTCTTGCTCAACTTCTTTTTGACCGTGGCATTAAAACACAAGAAGAAGGAAGATTCTGTCTTGAAGGACGTTTAAAAGATCTTTCGGATCCTTTCCTTTTTCACGGAATGAAGAAGGCAGTTGAGAGAATTTTTCAGGCTATTGAGCGCCAAGAAAAAATTCTTGTGCATGGAGATTATGATGTCGATGGGATTACAGGCACAGCGCTTCTTTGTGGTCTGTTCTCTAAAATAGGACTACAAGCTCAACCTTATATCCCAGATCGTGTCACAGAAGGGTATGGCATCAGTCGAGAAGCTATTGCCAAATGCGTACGTGAAAACGTACGTATTCTTATTACGGTCGATTGTGGGGGAAGTGCTTTTGATGAAATTGGGGAAGCAACCTCAAAAGGATTGGATGTCATTGTTGTGGATCATCATGAACTTAAAACAACTTTGCCTAATTGTTTAGCTGTGATTCATCCGAAACTTGCTTCTGATAATGAATCTTTTAAATTTTTGTGTGCAGCAGGCGTTGCTTTTAAATTTGCGCATGGAATTCTAAAAGAAGGATTAAAACAAGGCGCATTATGGGCTCAAAAAATTGATCTGAAGGATTATCTAGATCGTGTGGCCATTGCAACGGTTGCTGATTTAGTCCCCTTAAAGGGGGAAAATAAAATTATTGTAAAGCGGGGACTGGAAAGATTGTCTAAAACCACTTGTTTGGGTTTAGCTGCTCTTTTAAAAGAAATTGGAATTCAGAATAGAAATTGGACGACGGTTGATATTGGTTTTCGTATTGCTCCACGCTTGAATGCGGCAGGACGTGTGGGAACGGCCTATGATGCTATTCGCTTGCTCTTAACCCAAGATTCGGCTGAAGCTCAAGCTTTGGCTCAAAGTTTGGATGTCAGCAATCGAAAGCGTCAGACGATTGAGCAACAAACTGTAGAAGAAGCCATTCAAATTTTGGAAGAAAATAGTGAATTTAATGAAGATTGGGTTTTGGTGCTTCATAAGGATCAATGGCCATTAGGTGTGATTGGCATTGTAGCTTCTCGCATTCTCAGGCTTCGTTATCGTCCCACCTTTATTATTTCTGCAGATGGAGATTTAAGTAAGGGATCAGCTCGGAGTATTCGGGGATTTCATCTCTGCGAAGCATTGAAACAATGTGAAGATTTACTGACAGGCTATGGGGGACATGCCTATGCGGCTGGAATTAAAATTGAAAAAGATAAAATTGCTCTTTTTCGAGAGCGGATTAATCAATACGCGAAGAAAATTTTAACCGCTGAAAGTTTAATCCCAAGATGGGAAATTGATTTTGAACTTCCTTCTTCAGATGTTTCTTTAGATCTTGCGGAACAATTGGAGATGTTGTCGCCGTTTGGGCAGGAAAATCCTGTTCCTCTTTTTATGACGCAAGGATTGATTTTAGATCGACCTTGTCAGTTGGTGGGGAAGGATCATCTTAAGCTATGGATTCGACAAAAAAGGGGAGCCCCTTTAGAAGGAATTGCTTTTGGTATGGCAGAGTGGGCTTCTAAAATTTCTCAAAACACCCCATTTCATGCGGTTTATGAGATTGGTATTAATGAATATGGGGGACAGAGGAAGGTTCAATTAATAATTAAAGATCTTAAATTAGAATAAAACCTCTGAAAAAGGCCAATTTGCTGTGTTGCCCACTTCGCTTCTTTGTGCGTCCCGATGTAGCATCGGGGCTCCGCAGTCGCTTGCGAGTGCCTTGTATCTGGGATCTTTTTGAGAGGTTTAAAATCGATAACCACTTTTTAATTTTTGGATAATAAATATGCCCCTTTTCGAATACATTGCCCTTGATACAAGAGAAGAGAAAAAAACAGGTTTTCTTGAAGCTAAAGATGTCAAAGCTGCCAAGCTTCACCTTTTTGATCGTGGCCTCATCCTTGTTCAGCTTAAAGAAATGGGGGAACTTTCAAAGGGTAAAATTTCTTTTGCCGAACATGCGATGCTAGCCCGACAACTTTCCCTGTTTTTAAAAACGGGATTTACTCTGGATGAAGCTTTTGAAAATGCTGCTCAAGGCTGGAAAAAATCGACGATTCAGAAGAAGCTTTATTCCATTGTTTATCGACTCAAAGAGGGAAAAACATTAGAACAGTCCTTAATGGGGATAGTATTTTTCCCGGATCTTTTCTTGCGCATTTTGACCATCGCCGAGAAATCGGGGCAATTGCCGGAAGCTCTAGAAACTTTAGCTCTTTACGCTGAAAAAAAATCAAAATTTTCTGAAAGTTGGATTCAAAGTCTGCTTTATCCTGCATTTTTGTTTGGGGTAAGTCTTTTGGTTCTCTTCGGTATTTTTCAATGGGTGTTCCCGACTTTAATGGAGCTTTTTAAACAGTGGGATAAACCTCTTCCTTGGACAACGAGGGTTGTTTTGAAAGTAGGACAGGGCATTTCAAATCAATTATGGCTTTTGATATTGATCGTTGCGCTTGTGGGTTACGGAGCAAGACAGTTTTATCGAAAAAATCAAATCAAGTGCTACTCTCTTTTATTTCGACTTCCTTTTTTCGGATCTTTTCTGAAAAGAAAACATGCTTTTGAATTCTCAAGAAACTTAGCTCTTTTACTTTCCGGAGGGGTGCAAGTGCAAGAGGCACTCGCTTTGGCTGGAGTAGGGGATACTTTTCTTGAAAAAGAACTTTCGAAGTGGAAATTGCTTTTAGAAGAAGGAAAGCCTTTTGATGATTTTTATATGATGAATCAACTTTTTCCTCAAGATTTTGTGCGAATGCTTTCCATGGGGTTTAAAAATGGAAAGTTAAAAGAGACTTGTGAAAGAGTGGCAGATTTTTATGAAAGAGATTTGAATAAAAATCTAAATCAAATTACAACCCTCATTGGACCCATTTTTCTTCTACTGGTAGGAGCCTTCATCGGTTTTATAGTGATCGGGGTGATATTGCCGATATTTGAGGGAGGTATCTAAAAGCAAGTGGTTTGTGATTTGTGAATAGGGAATTGTGAAATTCTAAGGAAGGATCGAATAAAGTCTTAGACAATCCACTATATCCGATCCACAATTCACTGCATTTAAGCTGCTTTTAAAACCTTATTTGCCTTCAGGCAGCGGGTACAAATACGAATAGTCTTGATAGCGCCATTAATGATAGCTTTGACTCTCTGAAGATTAGGCATGAATCTACGCTTGGTGATGCCTGTCAGATTCTCACCCACTCCACCCTTACGTTTTGCAAGACCGCGTCGGCAGATTTTGTTGCCTGCACTTGGTTTTTTACCGCAAACTTCACATATTTTTGCCATAATACACTCCTGAATTTCAAATTAGAGGCGCTAATCTCTCATATCAAGGTTGGAATGTCAACTATAAATACAGGATAGCCTTATGCCAGAAGTTGCTTTACCGCCTGTTCAAAAAGATCCATCGAATATTTCATGCCAATACATCAAAGGTGTAGGCCCTAAAAGGGCCTTGCTTTTGAAAAAAATGGGTTTGGAAACTGTTTTGGATCTTCTTTATCTATCCCCTCGTCGTTACGAAGACAGAACAACTTTTAGTCCCATTCGACGTCTTCAAGTGGATACTTTTCAGACCGTTCAAGGAAAAATTGTAACCTCTGGAGTTCGAACCACGCAAAGGCGCTTTTCAATTTTTCAGTTGGCAGTGGAAGATGCAACAGGCGTCCTTTTTGCAACCTGGTTTAATCAGCCCTATCTCAAAAATCGTTTTGAAATCGGACAGACGGTTATTTTGAGTGGAAAAGTTCAATGGTATGGACGAGAACTTCAAATGATGAGTCCTGATTATGAAATTTTGCAAGGGGACGCAACTGATCTTTTGCATACGGGGCGTATTGTTCCTATTTATCCTCTTACCGAAGGAATGGGGCAAAGAACCATGCGTTCAGTTGTAAAGCATGCCTTTGATGAGCATGCTGATACTTTAAAAGAGTTTTTACCTAAGGATGTTTTAGCTGAGCATCATTTGATGAATCTTAAAGAAGCTGTTAAAGAGATTCATTTGCCTCAATCACTCCCAATGGTTGAAGTGGCTCGACAAAGATTAGCTTTTCAGGAATTTTATCTTTTGGAATTAAGTATGGGCATTCGCAAGAGAAATAATGAAATAGTTCCTCGTATTTTAAAGTATCAATACGTTGCAGAATCCATGGAAGCTTTTAAAAAAATCTTGCCCTTTTTACTTACGAATGCACAAGAAAGAGTTTTGGGAGAAATCATCAAAGATCTTCAAGGGTCTTCTCCTATGAATCGCTTGCTTCAGGGGGATGTGGGTTCTGGTAAAACACTCATTGCCTGTTTTGCCCTTTTTTTAGCTATTCAAAATGGGTTACAGGCAGTTTTGATGGTTCCGACAGAAGTTTTAGCTGAACAGCATTTTCGAACGTTAGAGAAACTTTTTACATTTTTGGGCGTGAATGTTGGACTTTTAGTTGGGAATGAAAAGAAAAAAATTCGACAAACCTTACTTGAGGATCTTCAATCAGGAAAGATGAAAGTTGTCATAGGAACACATGCCCTTTTAGAACAGGATGTTCAATTTCAAAAATTAGGAATGGTTGTTATTGATGAGCAACATAAGTTTGGTGTTTTACAGAGGGCTCGACTACGTGAAAAGGGAAGTATGCCAGATGTTTTGGTGATGACTGCAACCCCTATTCCTCGAACACTTGCTCTGACGGTTTATGGAGATTTAGATGTTTCCATTCTAGATGAAATGCCTCCCGGCCGTGGGCAGGTATCGACTCATTGGATACGAAAGAACAAGCTCCAGGATGCTTATCAATTTATTCAAAAAGAAATTCAGAAGGGTAGACAAGCTTTTATCATTTATCCGTTGGTGGATGAATCTGAAAAAAAAGAACTTAAAGCTGCGACAAAAATGTTTGAACATTTGTCCAAAGAAGTTTTTCAGCAATTGAGATTAGGACTCGTTCATGGTCGAATGAAGTCACTTGATAAAAATGAAGTGCTGTATCAATTTAAAGATCATAAAATTGATATTTTGGTTTCTACGACTGTGATCGAAGTGGGAATTGATATCCCCAATGCGACGCTCATGCTGATTGAAAATGCGCATGTTTTTGGATTGGCGCAGCTTCATCAATTGCGAGGAAGAATTGGTCGAGGACCCCTTCGTTCTTATTGTGTTTTGGAAGCAGATCCGCATACAGAAGAGGGGATTCAAAGATTACAGACAATGGTGGATACCCGAGATGGTTTTAAAATTGCAGAGGCAGATTTAAAAATTCGAGGGCCCGGAGAATTTCTTGGGGTTAGACAGCATGGTATCCCTGAACTTCGTTTTGGAAATTTGATTACAGATTTTGACATGATTCAAAAAGCCAGAGTTTCAGCTGATGCGCTTTTGGAACAGGATTTTTCTTTAGAAAAACATCCAGCTTTACGTAAAATTATTAAGGAAAGATTTTTAGATCAATCAAAATATTTGAATGTAGGGTAAAAACGAGGAATTAAATGTGAGAATTATTTCAGGTAGTGCTAGAGGACATCGTCTTAAAACTCTTGCGACAAATTCTGTTCGTCCAACGGCAGATCGTGTGCGCGAGGCTATCTTTAATATTTTAGGCACTTTTGTTGAAGGAGTTTCTGTTTTAGATCTTTATGCCGGATTTGGTGCTTTTGGATTAGAAGCTCTGTCTCGAGGAGCCCAACATGTTCATTTTGTTGAAAAAGACAGAAAAGTTTCAGAGATTATAAAAACTAATTTAGAAGCATTGCATTTTGAAAATGCAAATGTTTTGTGTCTAGATGCTTTTCGGGCTTTAGATTTTTTAATGAGAAAGAACATTCAATTTAATCTCGTTTTTGCAGATCCTCCTTATCGACTTTATGAAAAAGCATGGATCAACGAGTTATGGGAGAAAATAGATAAAGTTCTGTTAAAAGAGGGGCTTTTAGTCATAGAACATCCTTCGGGATGGGTAAGTCCTACCAAGTGGGGATCCTTGGAAAAACAAGATTCAAGGAAATATGGTCAAACGGAAATCTCTTTTTATAAAAGCAAATAAATCTTTCTTTACTCACATGCGCTCACCCCTTACAATACTAGCTTTGGAAGAGGAACTATGAAAAAAGCCATTTATCCAGGAAGCTTTGATCCATTGACCTTTGGTCATTTAGACGTTATTCGTCGTGCGTCAAAAATCTTTAACCCTTTACTTGTTGCTGTTGCTCAAAATGAGGAGAAACATCCCCTTTTTTCATTAGAAGAAAGACAAGAAATGTTAAAGGAAGCTGTGCAAGATATTCAAGGGGTTGAGGTGAGTTCTTTTACTGGCCTTTTGGTGGAATATTGCTCTACGAATAAAATTGGTGTTGTGATCCGTGGTTTAAGAGCTATCTCAGATTTTGAATTTGAATTTCAAATGGCTTTAACCAATAAAAAAATTTGTGATTCAGTTGAAACTATTTTCATGATGCCCAATGAGACTTATTCGTATTTAAGTTCTCGCATTATCAAGGAAATTTCGAAAATGGGAGGAGATATTTCTTCCTTTGTTCCAACCCATGTAACAAAGAGACTTCATCAAAAATTTAAAAATCGGTAAAATCAAATGATCCCAACCACCTACTGATGGCCTTTTAGGCCATGCTTTGTGTGAGGGGATGAAAAGAGAAAATTCTTGTAGAATGAGGATGTCAGGGAAGGATAGATTATTAAATATGAGAGAACAAAGCATGTCATGCTTATGCATGATTCAGAAGGTGGTGGGATGAAGATTTATATTGAAAGAATTCCAGAGGAAGGCCTTCTTCTAGAAGGGGAAAAATCTCCTGAAATTTTGCAAATTCAGAATGATCGTGAGAAGTTCGAAGAAAATATTCAAATAGAGGTTCGTGCTTTTAGGGTCTCTGGCAATTTAATTGTGGTCGGCCGCATTGCTACGCATGTGGATCTTATTTGTAGCAATTGTTTGGAGAGATTTAATTATTCTATTGAAAATGGAAAATTTTCCTACGATTGTGAGATTTT
>JAYRIK010000008.1:0-6607 GCA_041906865.1 Candidatus Auribacterota bacterium | reverse complement strand
TCCTTGAATCATTTTAATGCGTTTGAGTTTCTCTACTAAAATTCCACCTATGCTTAAGAAATCTTCAGAAACATGATGAGATCTTTTACCTAGCAAATGGTTAAACTGATAAGGTTCATGATAAGTAATCCCGAGTCGAACACTGCCATTTAGATTTAAAAGACCTGCCAAACTACCGTTTTTTTTATTCATTCTCCCCCCCTGCTTGATTGATCACTCAATCCTTTGTTACTAATGAGAAACAAAGGATTAGTGTAAAAAATCTATACGTACTTTGTTTCTCATAGTACTGGCATACATTATTCATATTTATGTACTGCCTAGTAAAATCCTCCTGGATCTTCCTTGCCCCACAAAAGTTTTTCAGCAACATCTTCATAACTTTTCGTAGACTCAGTAACAAAATGGTCCCATGCTCCCTGATCCCAAATTTCAATACGATTTAGAACTCCTGCAACCACAACATCTTTTTTGACATCTGCATAGGCGAGCAAAGGTTGGGGAATAATAATTCTCCCCTGCTTATCACTTAAAATTTCAAAAGCTCCTGAAAAAAACATTCGAGAGAAATTTCTTGCTGTACCTTGTGTCATGGGAAGTGTTTTCAATTTTTGCTCCATCACACCCCATTCGGGTTCTGTGAAGACAAAAATACATTTTTCAAGTCCCCGTGTTAGAAAAAACTTCTCAACATAAACTTCTTTAACGGCTTCTCGAAACTTTGCTGGAATCAGGACTCTATTTTTATGATCTAAAGAATGGCGGTATTCACCGTAGAACATGAGCCAACCTCCTACCACAAGTTACCACTTTCTACCACTTTGAATATAGTTTATGACTCATTTCTCCCACTGTCAAGGGAAAATGAAAAATTTTCCTCTCATTAATAAATATAAATAACTTTTATAATATACTTGTATAGAACATATTAAAAATTAAACTATCAATTAATTTTATATAAAAATAAAAATTAATTTTTTTATAATCATTTTTCTTTTTTTGATTTTTCTTGGGTTTATTTGCGATATACTAGGGATGGTTTTTAAGGAGTAAGTCGGATGGTCGTCCCACCACCTGCTAAAAAACTGTTCACAAAGTGAACAGTTTCACCTGGGTCTAAGGATCCAGGTGTCGCCTTCGGCGAAGTAGCAGGTGGTGGGAAGGAAAGTCCGAACTTCACAGAGCAAGACGGCTTCTAGAATAGAAGTCCATTCCAATGTGAATTGGGATGAGGGAAAGTGCCACAGAGACAATACTAGGTTGATGTTTACATCAGCTGAAAGGTGAAAAGAGAAGAGATGTTGAAAAACTACTCTTCTGCTCCGATAAGCGTAAGCTTCATCGAAGATGGAAAACCCCGTTTGAAGCGAGATCAAACAAGGGATTTCGGGGCGGCTCGCCTCATATTTAGTGTCATACTAAGTAGATTCCGGGTACGATCGCATAGAGAAATGACTATCACCGATTTCGTCTAAAAAGTAAGGTAGGTTATCCCGATGAAGCTACCGCTTATCGGGGTACTCGATTTCGTAGCCTCACTTACGTTTCGGACGAAATCGGTACAGAATTCGGCTTATAGACTTACTTCTTAAAAACTGTTATACGTAACGCGTTGTACGTACTGTGCAGATTGAATTTTGTTCATAAATAACGCAATACGTAGAACGCGGACGATTTTTTACGCTCCCAGTTTCCCATCTCTTACAAATTGTAAAAAATGGATTGTAAAAATACAAATTCCCACAGAGATTCTGAGCAATCGAAAAAACTGAATTCCAAATGTATTTTCTTTAGAAGTTCTAATGCGCCAAATTCCTTCGCTTACTAGAAGCAAACCTGCAGCAAAAGCCCAGTAATCTACAACCACAGGCCCGGACACAGAAAAAAATATTTTTTTTGTAAAAAAACAAGCACAAGCCGAAATTAAAACAACGCCTAACCAGACTAAACCTTTTCGCATTTTCTGTCCTTTTGCTGAATCATCCATAAATCCTGCCTTTCCCTTGTCCATTCAAGTGAATCATATTTTTTCCCCAAGATCTTAATATTCTCTTCCAGATTCGATAAAACATCACAACCTTCTTTTAAATCCAATTGAAAAGCAGATTCAAAATTCTTTACAATTTGTTGAATTAATAAACTCCGCTTTAAAAAAATTTTATCTAAAGCAATGGTCCCTTGATGTAAAAGAAAATTTCCTTTCCTTCTTTGCGCTCCACCTACAATTTTCAAGCCCTCCCAAATCAAATCATCTCGAGAAGGAGAAACAAAACAAAGATTTCCTTTTTCTTCTTTAGCAGAAGAATAAAATTTTGTTGAGATATCCAAATTCATCAAGGCTTTCAAAATAATCTGGTGAATCCAGTGATAACTATTCTTAACAGAATCTAAAGAAGGCAAAGTTTTAAGATCTAAAATGATAGAGAAAGTTAAATCTCTCCCGTGCTCAACAATTCCTCCCCCTGTCATTCTACGAACCACAGGAGCATCAAAATTTTTGGGATTAAATTCTTGGAAATATCCAATGGAAAATGCCCTCTGGTTCCAGCCATAAAAACGAAGGGCAGGAATTTTTTGAATAAAAAGGGCCTCATCAATGGCCATATTTCTAAAAGGGGAAAGTAAACCTGAATCAAACCATTTCATACTACCAAGTTAGTCTTAAGTCTTTTGCCGCAGCTACTTCATCCAAACGGCGCACAGGCATACGTACGGGAGCCTGATGTAAAATTTCAGGATCATCTTTTGCCTCTTGAGCAATTTGGCGAATAGTTTGGGCAAAATGATCCAGTGTTTGTCGGCTCTCTGTTTCTGTCGGCTCTATCATCATAGCCTCTTCGACTGTTAAAGGGAAATAAACCGTAGGGGGATGTATGCCTAAATCTAAAAGACGCTTCGCAATGTCCATGCCTCTAATTCCCTGTTTCAAATAAGGCTTTGCTGAAACAACAAACTCATGCATGTAGGGGCCGGGAAAAGGGGAAGCAAAAAGATCTTTAATTTTTGAATAAAGATAATTGGCATTTAAAATAGCTGCTTGTCCTGTCTTCAATAATCCTTCTACACCTAAAGCTTTGATATAAGTCAGTGCGCGAATTAAAATTCCTACATTTCCATAAAAAGATCGAATTTTACCTACAGAATCGGGACGATCAGAAACAAGTTTATAATAAGGTGCACTCTTACCACCATTTGCAGACATCTGCTTTTCAATCATAGGAACAGGTAAAAAACGTGTTAGATGTTCTTTAACCCCAACAGGTCCTGCCCCAGGTCCACCACCACCATGCGGTGTTGTAAAAGTTTTATGCAAATTTAAGTGAACGATGTCAAAACCCATATCCCCAGGACGAGCAATCCCCAACAAAGGATTTAAATTGGCTCCATCATAATAAAGAAGCGCTCCTACTTGATGGACATCTTGAGCAATTTTTATAATTTGTTTTTCAAAAAGCCCTAACGTATTAGGATTAGTAAGCATCAAACATGCAACATCTTGATTGAGCAAACCTTCCAAGGCTTTTAAATCGACATGCCCACTAGCATCCGAAGGACAAGAAATTACTTCAAACCCTGCCAAATGTGCACTCGAAGGATTCGTTCCATGTGCTGAGTCAGGAACAATCACTTTTTTTCTCTTCTCACCTAAACGATCAAAATGAGCTCGTACAATCAGCATTCCTAAAAATTCGCCATGAGCCCCCGCACAAGATTGCAAACTAAACCGATCCATTCCACAAATTTCACAAAGAATTTTTTCCAAATCATAAAGTAAAGACAGAATACCTTGAGACAATTCTTCAGGTTGAAGTGGATGTATTTTCGAGAATCCGGAAAGGCTGACCGCAGCTTCATTCATTTTGGGATTGTATTTCATGGTACAAGATCCCAAAGGATAAAAATGAGTATCAATCGAAAAATTAAGACTTGAGAGATGCGTAAAATGACGCACCACATCCAATTCACTTAAGGAAGGTAGGCCATTTTCTTTTTCTCTCAGCATTCTTTGAGGGATGAGAGAAGAGGCCTCAACATTCGGAACATCTGTTGGTGGCAAAGAATAAGCTTTCCTACCTGGCTGACTTAATTCAAAAAGATTTTTTTCCATGATTTACCATTTCTCGCGCTTCTATAGCTAACATTTCTGCAAAATGTTCAATTTTTGTTTTAGTCATCACTTCTGTTACACAAACGAGCAATGCATCATCTAAATCTGGATAATAAGGACGTAACGATAGACCTGGAATAATTTTCTTGGCTTGCATCTTGCGAATTAAATCCTCAGGTCGAATGGGAACTCTTAAAACAAATTCATTAAAAAATGGATCTGAAAAAGCCAGAGAAAATCCTGGAATTTCGCTCAAAAGCTTCGCAGCATAATGGGCTTTTTGCATATTTAAAAGAGCCAATTCTTTTAAACCCTCGGCTCCAAACACGGAAAGAAAAATGGTTGCTGTCAAAGCATTCAATGATTGATTGGTACAAATATTAGACGTCGCCTTTTCACGACGAATGTGTTGTTCCCGTGCTTGAAGTGTTAAAACAAAACCTCTTTTCCCATCCAAGTCCTTTGTCATACCTACAATTCGACCGGGCATTTTTCTGACCATATCTTTACGACAAGTAATAAATCCAAAGTAAGGTCCCCCAAACTGAAGAGGATTGCCAAGCCCCTGCCCTTCTCCCACACAAATATCTGCCCCAAATTCTCCTGGGCCTTTTAAAAGGCCCAATGGGACTGGATAAGTCGCAACCACCAAAAGAGCATTATATTCATGACATTTTTTTGCAATTACTTCTAAGTCTTCTAAAGAACCTAAAAAATTAGGCCATTGAACTAAAAAAGCACTGGCTCCTTTTTTAAGTTCGCTTTCTAAAATTTCTAAATTTGTGATTCCTCCCAGTCGAGGGATTTCAATAATAGCCTCTGAAGTAGATTTCAAATAGGTTTTAACAACTGTACGATATTCGGGATGAATTGTTTGACTCATTAAAATTCTTCCGGAATCTTTTCGAATGGCCATCGCCATCAAGGCTGCTTCAGCCAACGCCGAAGCTCCGTCATACAAAGAAGCATTTGAAACTTCTAGGCCCGTTAAGCGAGCCATCATGGTTTGATATTCAAAAATGGCTTGAAGCGTTCCTTGGCTTGCTTCGGGTTGATATGGCGTATAAGACGTTGTAAATTCACCTCGAGAAGCTAAATGTCCCACCACAGAAGGAATGAAATGGTGATAAGCGCCCGCTCCTAAGAAAGTATCATAGGTATCCACCGTTGCATTGGCGTCAGCTTTTGACTTCATCCACTGAAGAACTTCAAATTCAGAAAGGCCTTTCTCAAGATTATAATGACACGCTTTCACATCACGCGGGATTAATGCTTTGAGCAAATCTTCAAATCGCGAGACCCCAATTTCCTTGAGCATCTCTTGCCATTCTTGAGGGGTATGAGGAACAAAATCCATTATGCTTCAACCTCTACTAAACTTTGATAAGCTTTAGCATCAAGAAGTCCAGAAACTTCCTGTGTATTTTCTATTTTAATGACAAAAAACCATCCCTCACCATAAGGATCTTTATTCACCAAAGAAGTATCTTTTATCAAATGATCATTGATACGAAGGACCTCACCGGAAATGGGAGCATAAATATCAGAAGCGGCTTTTACAGATTCAACCACAGCACACGGGTCTTCGATTTTAAATTTTTGACCTACTTTAGGAAGCTCAACGAATACAACATCTCCAAGTTGACTCTGAGCAAAATCAGTGATGCCCACTTTTACTTCCCGACCTTCAACATGTAGCCATTCATGTGTTTTAGAATATTTTAGATTGGATGGAACATTCATTTTTCCCTCAAAAATAAAAAGTTAAACAACAAGAGAAGCTTTCTTACTCTTCACCCTATGCGCAATCCCTCCCCCTTTGTAAAAGGGAGTTTTGACTACTTCTGCTAATTTTTGTTCATTGCGAATCACAATATAAATCGGAATACCTACATGTGCATAATTGATATCTACATAAGCCAATCCTATATTTTTCCCTAAAGAGGGAGAATAAGAACCCGAAGCAACATGTCCTATTTCCTGACTATCTCTGACAATTTTGAAGCCCTGACGTGGCACCCCTTGATCAATCATTTCAAATCCAACCAGTCGTCGAGTTAATCCTTTTTGCCTTTGAGCTTCTAAAGCTTGACGACCTATAAAATCTCCTTTGTAAAAAGAAATAGTCCAACTTAAGCCCGCCTCTAAAGGCGTTGTTGTGTCATCCATGTCATGGCCATAAAGAAGATAGCGCATCTCAAGGCGTAAGGTATCACGAGCGCCTAACCCAATCGGCATGATGTCATATTCTTTTCCAACCTGTAAAGCCTCATCCCAAAAAGTTTTTGTATATTTTAAAGGAAGATAAATCTCAAAACCATCTTCACCCGTATAACCTGTTCTGGAAATCAATACCTCTTGACCCTGCCATTTCATTTTCTTGAAATGATAATAAGAAATCTTATTGACGTCCTCTCCCATCATCTTTTCCAAAATCAAATGAGACAACGGTCCTTGAACTGCCAGAAATCCAGTAGAATCAGATTCATCCACAAGTGT
>JAYRIK010000007.1:0-13735 GCA_041906865.1 Candidatus Auribacterota bacterium | reverse complement strand
TCATATCTTCAAAATAAACTTTTACCTCAATCCCCCTCATGAACTCATTTCTCACGCATTTTAAAAAAGCCCTTAAGGCAGATAAAGCAGCCATCTCAAAAATTCTCACGCTTATTGAAGAAGGAGAAAAAGAAGATGCTTTACTTAAAAAAATTTATTCCTCCGACTCCGAAATTCACACCATTGCACTTACAGGCCCGCCAGGAGTAGGCAAAAGCAGTTTGATTGCTCAAATGGTCGAACCTTTGGCAACCCATCAGTCCTTGGGAATCATTGCCATGGATCCTCGCAGCTGGATTTCAAATGGAGCTTTTTTAGGAGACCGTATTCGACTTGCCCAAAATACCCATCACCCCAGAATTTTTTTTAGAAGCTTTGCTCCTCATGGACTTCCCATGACAGGTTATCTCACGGCGAAATTGATGGCTCGAGCTTTTGGTGCATTTGGTTTTGGATGCGCCCTCATCGAAACCATTGGAACAGGACAAGCAGAATGGGGCATTCATGAATTGGCTGATACAACCATTTTGGTGCTTTCTCCAGAGTCTGGAGATGAGATTCAAATGATGAAGAGAGGATTAATCGAATGGGCTGATATTTTTGTCATCAATAAAATGGATAGGCCCGGAGCTAAACAATTAGAGTTGGCTTTACATCGAGAGCTTCATCATCGAAAAAGTTTATCTACTTGGAAACCGCCTGTTCTTTTGACAGCAGCACAATCTGGAGAAGGAATTGAAAAATTACTAGAGACCATCGAAAAGCATCATCACTTTCTAAAAATCAGCGATGAAGCCCAGCACAATCAATGGAATAAGAAAAAATTGGAATGTATGCTCTGGGCTCTTTCTATCACATCGCATCAATTGAATAAATCTTTAAAAAAAATTAAAGAAGAACCTGATATGAATCCTTATGAAGAAGCAAAAAAACTCCTTAAGGAGATGCCTCATGGCCGAGGATAAATTCAAAACATATTCAGAAATTCCTCTCAAGCCCTATTACTCTAGTGAAGATGCACCTGTTCTACATGAGATTCCAGGAGAATATCCTTTCACCCGCGGACTTTCATCAACAGGTTATCGAGGACAGTTATGGACGATGCGTCAATTTTCAGGATTTGGAACAGCTAAAGAATCTAATCAACGACTGAAATATCTTTTGAAACACGGTGAAACAGGTTTGTCGATTGCTTTTGATCTTCCAACCCTTTTAGGCTATGACTCTGATGACGCTCAATCACATGGAGAAGTTGGAAAAGATGGTGTTGCCATTGATTCTATTTGGGATATGGATGAACTTTTCAAGGGAATCACCTTGGACCACATTTCTACTTCTATGACGATTAACGCACCTGCAGCGATTATTTGGGCCATGTTTTTAGTGATTGTTCAAAAAAATGGAGGTAGCTGGAAGCGCCTACGCGGCACGATGCAAAATGACATTTTAAAAGAATACATGGCGCAAAATACTTATATTTTCCCCGTCAAACCCGCTTTGCGCCTCATTGGAGACATGATCGAATTTTCTCATCATCATGTCCCCCGCTGGTATCCCATCTCTATCAGTGGTTATCATATTCGTGAAGCAGGCGCCACTGCCGTACAAGAATTAGCATTTACACTCACCAATGCAAAACGCTATATCGACTTAGGTCTAGAACGTGGATTAAAAGTTGATGAGTTTGCTCATCGATTGAGTTTTTTCCTCAATGCCCATAATGATTTTTTTGAAGAGATTGCAAAGTATCGCGCAGCCCGTCGTCTTTGGGCAAAAATCTTGAAAGAAGAATATGGGGCTCAAGATTTGAAATCATTTTTTTTAAGACTTCATGTTCAAACTGCCGGCTGTAGTCTCACCGCCACGCAACCTGAAAACAATATTGTTCGAACAACCTTGCAAGCCCTTGCAGGGGTTTTGGGAGGGACACAATCTCTTCATACAAACTCTATGGATGAGGCTTTGAGCCTTCCCACACCCAAAGCCGTTCAAATCGCTTTAAGAACACAGCAAGTCATCGCGCATGAAAGCAATGTGGCCATGGTAAACGATCCCTTGGGAGGATCTTTTTTAGTAGAGAATCTAACCAACACCATTGAAAAAGAGGTAAATACCATTTTTCAAACCATCAAAAATCTGGGAGGAGTTGAGGCCGGCATCGAACAAAGTTGGTTTCAAAAAGAAATTGCAGAGAGTGCTTTTCGATATCAAAAGGAAGTAGAAACCGAAGAACGTGTCATTGTGGGCGTCAATCGCTATCAAGAAAAAAAGAAACTTAAAGCAGAAATTTTTAAAATTAATCCTAAAGCAGAAAAACTTCAAAAAGATAGATTAAGAAAACTAAAGAAAAACAGAAATAATAAAGAAGTTCAAAAATCATTGGACAAAATTCGTCGACAAGCTGAATCCACTGAAAACCTCATTCCGGCTTTTATGGAAGCGATTAAATCCGAAGCAACTTTAGGAGAAATGGTTTCAACGCTCAAAAAAGTGTTTGGAGAATATAAAGATCTTAGTTCGTAAAATTTATTGTGAATCACGGGTTACTTAGGAGCAAAATATTTTTGAAGACCTTCCTCAAAATGCATCAGCTTCATTTTGAATTCTTGCTCAACAAGTAAATGATCACACGTACGATCTTCCATCCAACGCAAAAGCTCGTCCGGAGTAAAGGGAGGATAAGAAAAGCCCATTTCCATCAAATATGCAAATACTTTTGCCATCCCTAGAGGCCAATGAAAAAGAGGCCTCCTTTTACCAATCACTTTGCCAATCTTGTGAATGATTGCAGAAAAGGTCATACGATCAGGACCCCCTAAAGGATAGGTCATCCCTGATTTTGTAGGGTCTTCCAAAGAACGCAAAACACATTCTATGACATCTGCAACAGCAATAGGCTGTAAAAGATTTCTTCCATTTCCAAGAACAGGAACGATTGGAAGCATTTTTAATTTTCTAGCCCACCGGGTTACAAAATGATCATAAGGGCCGTAAATAACAGTGGGACGAAAAATGGTGAATTTCAAACCGCTATGTCGTAAATATTCTTCAGCCATCCATTTGTAATGATGAAATTTACTCTGAGCTTGAGGGCGAGCCCCATAAGTACTAAACAAAATAAATTGTTTAACTCCTGCTGCTTTCGCAACATCAATCACATGTCTTGTTCCCAAATAAAAAACACCTTCAAAACTGGAAGCGCCTGTTTCCATTCGAACACCTGCTAAATGAATCACCGTATCCACCCCCTTCATGGAATATCGCAAGGAAGATTCATCTAAAATATCCCCCACAACTTTATCCAGGCAGGCGTCTTTGAGATATTCTGTAGGAGAGTTTTCACGAATAAAACAGCGAACAGGGTAACCTTTTTGCTTGAGATGAGGGAGCAAATTTCGACCGATAAAACCTGTAGACCCTGTAAGAAATATCATTGAAATAATTATAACATTGATCAAGAAACGCAACAATCCTTGAAAAGCGTCATATGTAAAAGGGACGTCACCATGAAAGATTTAAAAAGAATACAGCAAGAAGTGATGAAAGAATTTGGAATAAAGAATGCCTAGAGCAATTCCAATCGTGACACCTACAAAAAACTTGAAATTGAAATCTATCATGAAACTTAAAGCCCCAAAATGAACCTTGGGGCTTTAAGAGTTTGTAAATTTCAACTCCTTGCCCTTTTGGTTGCAAGATTATTTGATATGAAGGAAATGCCCAAAAACAAGTGCCAAAGATGCGATGATCAAAAGAGGAAGAAAACCTGTTAGTTGCGTCGCATAAAAAGTCCCTAGCACGAGTCCTAGTAGCATTCCGAACAGCAAGCTCATGTCCAAGCGCATATAACTCACCTCCAATTACAACTCATTTAAACAGAGATGGTTACAATGTTAATCCCATCGTACCGAGGCCCACCATTTCCAAACTCAATATAACAAAATTAAAAACAAAAATCAATACAATTGTTCAAAATTGAACGATAAATAAGTTTTGTAATTTTTTGTTACGAATGACTAACTAGGACGGGCTTAGATGAATTGGATTTGTTGGCCTACACCCTTTTGAAGGGCCTTTTGATAGGCTTTAGCGCCCAAAGCAATATCTTGAATAGCCAGACCCGTAGAATCAAAAACAGTGATGTCTTTTTCTTTCTGTCGACCCATTTTCTTTTTGGCAATAATTTCACCTAAAGTTGCACTAATATTTTTCTCTGTGATCAACCCTTGTGAATAAGGAACGTTTAATTCTCCTCCATGAAGGGCCTGATCTATTTCATCCACCACAATAATTGCTTCTTTTAAAATAGTGGGATCTAACTCTTGTTTTCCTTTGGCATCAGCCCCTACAGCATTAATATGAACTCCGCTATTAATCCAGGGCCTAAAAACAACAGGACCTCGGGCAGGTGTTGTCGTACATAAAATTTCAGCATCCTTTATACAGTCTCTCACATTTTCACATACACGAATTTTTTGAAAATGAGGTTCCATTCTTTTTTTAAAAGACTGTGCTTCAACAATTCTTAAATCCCAAATTCTTATTTCCGAAAATTCAAAAACTTTTAAATGAGACAATAACTGTGATTCTGCCTGAACACCACAACCAATAAGAGCCAAAATTTTTGAATTGGGTCTGGCCAGATAGAAAGAGGCCAGGGCACCCGCTGCTCCTGTTCTTAAACGAGTAATTCGGGTACCATCCATAATCGCTAAAGGAAATCCCGTTTTGGGATCATTCAAAATTAATGTCCCCATCACAGCTGGATATCGCCCTGAACGAATATTATCAGGATGAGCATTCACCCATTTTAAACCACAAATTTTCAGAGATTCCACATGCGCAGGCATGGCCCTTAAATCTCCATGATACACAGGTAAATCTAAGTAAATCTTAGAAGGCATTTGTGTTTGCCCTAATGCATGTGCCTGAAAAACTTCGCGCATGGCATCAAAAGCATCTTTTTCATCAATCAAATGCTCAAGATCACTAGAGGTGAGTAAAAGGGTTTTTGTGTTCATTGATCTAATTTAAGAGCTGCATGACCACAGCCTGAACCTGCTTGCCATCCACTTGCGACCCATACTGCCCCAATACCGTTTTCATCACAAGGCCCATATCTTTCTTGGAAGTTACTTTCAGATTTCCAATGACTTCCTGAACGGCAGCTTTTAAAGCCTCGGGAGTTAATTGAGAAGGAAGATAAATTTTTAAGATTTCTATCTCCGCTTTTTCTTTCTCAACTAAATCAGGGCGACCCCCTTTTTCAAACTGAGCAATAGATTCTTGACGTGTTTTAACATTACGTTTAATCAAAGTCAGAACATCTTCGTCTTTCAATTGAGCTTTTTGAATTTCTTCTTTTTTAATATCCGCTAACACCATACGCAAAGTTTCTAGTTTTCTTTTTTCTCCAGACTTCATCGCTAATTTAATATCGTTTTGAATCTTTTCAGATAAAGACATAAGTATTCCTCCCATCAAGTTTTGAGATAGAACAATATACCATATATTGTATTTGATCTAAATCCCTCTAAAATATTTCCTCCCCCCCACGCTAATCGTTTTGTGAAGAATGGGTAAGATGCAAGGCACTCGCAAGCGCCTGCGGAGGCGTACGTTTGATTGTACGCCGCACAAAGAAGCGAAGAGAGTAACGTAGCAGATTGCCCGTTATCCACAAAACACCGAATAGGCTATTGCGTATTACAGGAAAGCTAGCTATGCTCTGAAATATGAAAAAAATCATCGTCGATTCCAAAAGAGGCTTTGATCGCGTCAAAGCCGGACACCCTTGGATTTACAAGTCCCAAATTAAATCTGTAGATAAAGGAATTCTCTCTGAAGAATCTGTTGCCATTTATACGGATCAAAAGAAATGGGTAGGCACCGGTTGGTTTAATCCTCTCTCCACCATTTCTATTAGATTATTGACTCGCCAACAAGATGAAGAAATCAATGCGCTCTTTTTTGAAAAACGCATCAAAGAAGCTATTCGATGGCGAAAAACCTATCTCCCCTTAACCTCAAACTTGCGCTGGATTAACAGCGAGTCGGATGCACTTCCAGGTCTTATTGTAGATCAATATCAAGATTATTTAATTCTTCAAACAACCACACTTGGAATGGACATCCATAAATCTTTGATTGTGAAAATATTGAAAGACCTTTTCCATCCCAAAGGGATTTACGAGAGAAATGATTTCTCAGCGCGCTCTTTAGAAGGACTTCCTTTGATTCAAGGTTGTTTAGATGGAAATTCTCCACCAGAATTTTTGGAAATAGAAGAAAATGGAATTCATTTTTGGGTGGACGTGTTTCATGGACATAAAACAGGTTTTTATTTGGACCAAAGAGATAATAGAAAAATGGCTTTTTCACTTTCAAAAAACAAGGAAGTCTTGGATTGCTTTTCTTATACAGGGGGCTTTTCTATGTCTTGTTTGAAGGGGGAAGCAAAAAAAGTATTGAGCATCGATATTTCTGAAGAAGCACTCGCAATTGCTAGAGAAAGTGCAGCCCTCAACCATGTTGAAGCACAATGGGAAGGCTTATTGGGAAATGGATTCGATTTTTTAAAACAATTTGATCGCGAAGAAAAAAAGTTCGACATGATTATTTTAGATCCTCCTTCCTTTACCAAAAGAAAAGATTCGATTGATGGAGCATTGGCCGGATACAAGGAAATCAATTTAAGAGCCATGAAAATGCTTCGCCCTGGAGGTGTTCTGATCAGTGCTTCCTGCTCTCATCATATTCAAGAAGCTTTATTTGAGGATATTCTTTTGGATGCAGCTCGTGATGCGAAAAAAATATTAAAATTGATTTATCGTGGGACACAGGGGCTTGATCATCCTATCCTTCCCAATATTCCAGAAACACAATACCTTAAATGTCTTTTCTTTGAAGTTTATCCAATTTCTTAAGAACGATCTTATGTTGCAAATTCACCCCCTATTGCCTTAAAATAGAGAGGTCGCTCAGGAGAATCTTACATGGAAGCTCCAAGACCTAAGCTTGTGATTGTCGATGACGATGAGGATATTTTAGAAGTAACCAAAGCTTTTCTGAGTCGCCGTGGTTTTGATGTATTTGGAGCTTCCGACGGAGAAAAGGGGTTAAGCCTTATTCGCGAAAGCAAACCCGATCTCATTATTCTGGATGTCATGCTCCCTGGCATGAGTGGCTATGAAGTTTGCAATAAAGTCAAAGAAGATAAAAAACTTTGGCATATACCCGTTGTCTATTTCACGGCCAGAGGCGACTTCCCAGACAAACTCACAGGCCTCAAAAGTGGTGGGGATGACTACATCACCAAACCTTTTGAGCCAGAAGAATTGCTTGCCCGCATCTGGATGATTCTCAATCGAACGAATAATGTTTTGGATGCAAATCCTCTCACAAAACTTCCTGGTAATAATGCCATTCAAAAACAGATTGCGACTCGACTTTCGAATAAAGAGCCCTTTGCCATCGCTCATTTTGATATTGATCGTTTTAAATCTTTCAATGATGAATATGGATTTGAACGCGGAGACGAAGCCATTCGCAATTCGGCTCAAATCCTGGTAGATGTTGCCAAAGAAAAAGGAAATCCCGAAGATTTTGTAGGGCATATCGGCGGGGATGATTTCATCCTTATTTCTGATCCCAGTCACATTGATATTTTATGCCAACAAATCATTCAACGTTTTGATGCAATGGTGCCCAAACTTTATGATCAAAAAGATCAACAAAGGGGTTTTATCCTTTCTAAAGACAGACAAGGGAATTTGCAAGAATTCCCTCTAATGTCTCTTTCCATTGCAGTTGTCACCAATGAAAAACGCGATATCTCCCATATCGGCGAAATTAATGCGATTGCTGCAGAATTAAAAAAACATGCGAAAACCTTACCTGGATCCAATTATGTCAAAGATCGCAGAGAACCAGAAACATCTGCAAAAGGAACTACCCCCTCCCAAAATTTTGATGAGACTTCTCAATTGCTTCAAGAAAAGAAAATCAATCTGTTTCTTCAGCCTATTATAAATGTCACTCAAAACAAGATTGAAGGGTATGAAACTCTCATGAGAGGAATGAATGCATCACGTGTTTTTTCTCAGGAGGACCTTTTCAATCAAGCCATTGAACTTAAAATGGAAAAGGAGCTAGGAAAGATTTATTTCGAAAAGCTCAAGGTTTTCTGTTACGGAATACAGCAACCTCTTTTTATTATGAGTTGGATTAATCCAAGAATTTTTCTGACACTTTTAGAAATGTCGACTCAGCCTTTAAAAAGCCTCGGATGTAATCCAGAACTTCTGGTTTTTCAATTTAAAGCCAATGATCTCTTTCGTTACGATAAAACTTTGAAAGAAATTATTCATAAAGTAGAAGAAGAAGGAGCAAGCATTTGTATTGAATTGGCATGGGGAGCCCCTACTCCTTTACAGATTTTATCAGAGCTTAAACCAAAATTTCTTTATTTAGCATCCTCTTTCTTTGACAAAATTGAAAAAGATCCCACACAACAAACCATGATGAAAATGCTTTCTGACTTAACCCCCATTCTAAAAACTCAAATTCTTATTTCCGAAATAACATCTCAAAAACAGGCAGATATTCTTAAAAGTTATGGGATCACATTGATGTCAGGGAAGATTTTCACGGATAAAGCTAAATCGAGTTAGAAGTGGTTTACTTATGAATAGCCTAGGAAGAATTGTTATTATTAAATCTTAGAATAGTGAATAAGATTTTGAGGATTTTGATTCCAAGAACCTTGCCAATTTTTAAGAATTTTTTCTGCAGGTGATTGTCCTTCTTTTAAAAGTTCTTCGATGGAACCTAGATAATGTCTTTCATCTTCTTTGACAATATCTTGTTCCCAGAGATCTTTTAAAGCATTGGATGCCAACTTCAATAATTCTTCCCCCAAATCCTTTATCTTAAAAGGACCATATTGTCCTTGAAAGCCTTTCTGTGCAGCATCTCTCAAAGCATTTTGCCTATCTTCAAAACTTAACGATCGAATGAGACTCCATACTGCTTCCCGAGCTTCTGAATTTAATAAAAGCCCTTTCCACAACGCCAGCATTCCGAAACTTAAAGCCAGTTTATTACGGTCTGTGCTTCTTATTTCAACAAAAGGATTTAAACGTGCCTCTGTAAAAATAGAAGTTAGAAAAAGTTCCCAATCCATTTCTTCTGGAAGAAAATGGGAATATCCTCCTTCTAAAAATCTTTTAAAAGAAATAGAAGGAAGAGAAATCCACCGTCCTTCGCGCAAAATAAAAATAACAGGGACTCTTCCAAGATATTTCAAATAATCTTGAAAACGAGGTTCATCTACTAAAATTTCAGGAATAAGACCACATCGATCTGAATCTGTATTTTGCCAAGCGATGGCTCTTGTGCTCATCGCGTTTTTAAAATGTCCTTCTAAAATAGGAGAATTTGCAAAAAGACCTATCATGATAGGAGCAAGCGCCATGGCCGTTCTCAATTTTTTCATTGCATCTTCCTCGCAAGAATAATCAAGATTAGCCTGGAGAGTAGCCGTTTGCTTCATCATCGAATGGCCTAGGCCCCCTTTCTTTGAAAAATAATCTCTCATGATTTGATAACGTGTTTTGGGAACCCAAGATATTGAAGAAAGAGAACTGAAGGGCTGACTTCCCAATTCAAGCCAAGCAATGCCCTTCCCTTGCGAAACATTTTTTAATTCCTCGTAATAATTCTGAATTTCTTTGAGATTGTCCTTCAACTTTGAAAAGGGAGTTCCGCTTAATTCCAACTGCCCCCCCGGCTCTAAATGAATCTCTGAAGTGTCTCTTTTTAAAGCAATGATCTTTCCCGCTTCCTCAATAGGCTGCCAGTGAAAAAACTGAATTAAATCCTGAAGAATCCCTTCAATGCCATTTTCCCCAGCATAAGGCACAGCCTCTCCCGTCTTCTCATAAACCCCGATCAATTCTGCTTCAAGACCCATCAAAAAATCTTTGGGTTCCTTGTAAAATTGTTCAAAATAATGAGAAATCCAGGTTTGATCTATTCTTAAAGTTGAAGCATCTGTTTTCATAGCCATGATGGGAGGACTTTACTCTGATTTAAAAAGAGTGGCAAGAATTTACTAGAAACCTATTTAACTTGCATCGCTTTTTGAGCTGTATTAACCAAATTCGCATAAGATACATTTCCAAGCCATTTTTTTAAAGCCCGAATAGAAGCGCTAGAAAGATTAAAATGAATAATGCCTAAGCCTATCAAAAGACCTAAACAAAGAGGGTTTTCAGCCATTTGTCCTGAGAAATAAAGATCTTTTTTTGCTTCTTGAGAAGCCTTAACCATGCGATAAATCATCTTCAAGAAGTCTACCGGCAACATTTCAGCATTTATTTCCTGAATCTTTTGATTACGTTCTAAACCTTTTGATTTCAAAAGCAAATCATTTGAGCCTACAATCACGGAAGAAACATTTTTTAAGATAGCCTCGATTTGATGCACCGCTTCAGGTGTTTCAATTAAAGCCCCTACGCCTAATGCCTCATTAAAAGGAATTTTTTGATCACGGAGCTTCTTCTTCACACATTCCAAAATAGCATTGGCCTCTTGCAATTCGTTCAAGGACTCAAAAAAAGGATAAACTACATAAACCTTTTTATCAACGGAGGCTCTCAGTAAAGCACGCAATTGAGTTTCAAGTAGAGTTTTTTCTTCAAGCAAAAATTTTAACCCCATTGCTTTTGAAGCGGTATTCCCTTTCAAAGAAACAATATCCGTTTCTCCACCTACATCTAACAAACGAATATGTGCAGGTCCGGTCCAAACTTTATCTAAAACTTCTCGATAGTATTCAAAAATAGATTCTTCTGAAGGAAGGTTTTTCTGAAAAAGATAAGCAAACTCTGAACGAATGAGTCCGATTCCATTTGCACCCATGGCCTGAGCAAGAGCCAAATCTGCTGGCATCCAAACATTGGCCCAGAAATAAATCAAACGCCCATCTTTTGTAATGCCCTCTTCTTCCTCTTCATGCATGGATTTTAAAATTTCACAATAATTCTGATAAGATTGAAGAAAAATATCTTCTGCCTTTTGGGCAGGATTGACCCAAAGCGTTCCCTCTCGAGCATCCAAAAAAACACGATCTCCATTTTTGATCTGAAAAAAATCTTTAACTCCTGCAATCGCTGGGACATGTATAGCATCTACTAAAATACCTGCGTGCGTTGATGACTGCCCCTCTTCACACACAAATCCTAAAATTTTTTGACGATCGATACGAGCAACCACAGAAGGGGTTAATTCGCGGGCAACAATCATGACAGGTTCTTCCAAGTCCTGAGCTTTATCGTAAGAGAAAAAAGGAGAGAGATTTCGAATCAGTCTTAAACCCAAATCTCGAAAATCTAACGCGAACTTTTGACGCAAGCCCTCACCATGCCCTGCAAAAGACTGTATGAGCTCTTGCACCGTTTGCACAACAGCCGTTTCTGCGTTCACCTTTTCAAAATCAATTCGCTCGATCATGCGTGAAGAAAAACGATGATCTTTAAGCATCAAAATGTGGGCTTCAAAAACATGGGACTCTTTTTCCCCCACTTGAATCTTCACCCGTTTTGCAAGTGTTTTAAGTTCAGAAACTGAAACTTCAATGGCATTCCAAAGTTTTTCTTTCTCTGAAGTTACTTCATCTTCATGGATGGATGTAAAAGGAATACTTTCTAGACGAGGAGTTGAAATGACAAAAGCCTTTCCATGAGCCATTCCAGCTGAAATAATATTTCCTGAATAAATTACTTCTTTCATAAGAGGTCCTCGAATGATTTTAGGGGATGATCTGCTCTAAAGGCAATTAAAAAGGGAAATGCCATTCTTCCCCACAAAGACAGGGAATCTAACTAGAGTTAAAAATATAAGAAGATGTATTCATCATTTCTTTTTCATGAGTATAATGATTCTATGGAATCCAATCGTAATCTTTCTCAATTTAAAAATACACTTTTTGATATCCTCGTCATTGGTGGAGGCATTAATGGAGCAGGTATTGCTCGAGATGCAGCCTTAAGAGGATTCAAAGTAGCTCTCATTGAAAAAAACGATTTTGCCAGCGGAACAAGCAGTAAGACTTCAAAACTGGTGCATGGGGGTTTAAGATATCTTGAGCAAGGGCATTTTAAACTGGTTTATGAAGCACTGCATGAACGCCATCATCTTTTAACAATTGCTCCTCATTTGGTTCATCCCCTTCCCTTTCTTCTTCCCATTTATGAAAATACTTCTCCAAGTTCATGGAAAATCAAATTGGGCTTGAGTCTTTATGACAAACTTGCAGGTGGAGATAACATTCATCCCTATAAAACACTTGATATTCATCAAATTCAAAAAATATCCAAATTCAAAAAAGAAGGATTAAAAAACATATTTCATTTTTATGATGCACAAATGAATGATGCCCGTCTTTGTCTTGAAAATATTCTCTCCGCCATCGATTCCAGTGCGATTTGCCTCAATTACTGCCAGGCCATTGATTTTATTCGAGAAGGAGAAAAAATTATCGGTGTACAAGCCCAAGATATTCTCTCGAATCACAAAATTGAAATTCGTGCCAAAGTCGTTGTCAATGCCACAGGCCCATGGGTCGATCAACTTCTACGACTTCAAAAGAAAGAATTACGCCCAAGACTGAGAACCACCAAAGGCGTTCATATTGTACTTCCTCGACTCAGCGACCATCATGCTCTTTTACTGACCACAGCAAGTGACGGGCGTGTTTTCTTCTGTCTCCCATGGGGAGCTCATTCTCTGGTAGGTACCACGGACACAGATTTTTCGAAATCGGCCGATGAAGTATCTATAGAACCTAAAGACATTCATTATTTGTTAAATGAAATTCAAAGGGTTTTCCCTCAAAGAAAAATTTCTGCTACAGATATTATCTCAAGTTTCGCAGGATTAAGACCTCTGGTTTCTGAAGAAGGATCAAAAGCAAGTCAAGTTTCTCGTGAATATAAGATTGAAGAAACTTTCCCAGGATTAATCAGCATTTTAGGTGGGAAATTCACAACTTATCGCAGCTTAGCGGAAAAAGTAGTTGATCAAATTTCTAAAAAATTGAGTCTTCATCAAGCCCGTTCTTGTCAAACAGCTTCAACCCTTTTACCAGGAGCCAAAATTAATTTTGGTCTTGGAGCATTTAAAAAAGAATGGGGACTCTCTCATGAAACAGCTTCTCACTTGATTAAGAATTATGGAGCAAAATCTATAGAGATAATGAAACTTGCCAAAGAATTTAGCTTAGAAGGTCGTGTCTGTACAAATCATCCCCATATCAAAGCTGAAATCTTATATGCCTTTACACGTGAATATGCCCAAACGCTCGAAGATTTTTTCACACGCAGAACCTTTATCCGTCACGACCCTTGTCGGGGGTTGCAATGCCTGAACACTGTTTCGAATGTTTTAGAAGAGCTTGCTCTATTTACTTCTGGAGAGTTAGAAGAGCAAAAAAGAAATTATAAAAATGGGATTGAGAAAGAATCAAAAATTTTTCTCATTTAATTAACAATCCTGGGAACAACATTTCTTAGCTGGCACTGGCTTTTGATTTATTTCGGCGAGATAAATATTTCAATACATCTTTAATCATGATAATACTCAAAGGAGCTCCATCCGCGGCCAAAACAGGAAGATGTCGAAAACCCCCCAAGGACATTTTATTGACAGCGTAAGCAATAGGATGTTCTGCTCG
>JAYRIK010000006.1:0-11853 GCA_041906865.1 Candidatus Auribacterota bacterium | reverse complement strand
ATTCTAAGATCTCCTCCTGCATTCACCGATCCAGCAGAGATACCTATTTCTTGGAGTGCAGAAACCGCTTTATCTACTGCAAAACCTTTTGCAATACCTCCAAAGTCAATAATGAGTGGCTTACGGAAATAAATCTTGTTGTTTCCCAAAAATTCAATATCGGCGTAAGTCCCTTGCATTAATTTTGTCTCTTGCTTCAATCGAGGAAGATATTCCCATTCAACCAATTTAGAAGCAACTGTACAATCAAATAAACCCTTTGTTAAACATGCAATCTCAACCGACTTCTTTAACACTTCATAAGTCCAAGGATGAACTTTAGTGGGAGTTCTCGAAGCAAACTGATTTAGTTTTGAAACATCACTTTCTGAATCATGAAAACTCATCAAGCGATGAACAAGAGAAATCTCTTTAAAAGCTTTATCCATTGCGTCATGAATTTTCTGAGACTCAGATCCCTGAACAGAAACTTTAACAATAGTTCCTAACAGAGGTCTGGCCCTACAAATTTTATTTGTCTCGCAAAACTGTTTCATACATCGCTAAAACACGCTTCACACCATCTGTTACATGCCGGCATGAAAGAGTCGCTCCACTGATATTTTTAATATCTTGATCTAGTTTAAATGTAGCTGCACTTGTCTTACCAACAAATTGATCTCTCCAATCCTTGTTAATAATCTGATATCCATAGGTTTCTCGATAATCCATGATTTCAATCTGAGTTACACTTCCATCTTGATTAATCCCAACCGCATAAGTAATAAACTCATGCTTACCTAAAACTTCATCAACAATAAAGTAATTCCCACCGGAAGTGCGCCAAGCTTTAATCTGCTTTAAGCGTACAGATATCCCACTTTTTTTCTTAATTTCATCGCATTGCTCAGGCGTTAAAACAAGAGCCACATCTATAAAGGTCTGGTTAGGGAATATAACTTGCTTTGCTTGCTCAAGCGTCAAATATACTTGTGCATAACAAGCACTATCCACAGAGAGAACAATTGCAGGAATGCTTATCCAGCGCAAAGTTTTATTAGAAATACTCATTTTTTTCATCGTCATAATCCCCAACCAAAACCATTATAGAAATATTATTAATGTAAGATTAGAAATTAAATCCAACCTTTAATCGAAGGTAATATTTTTCATGTTCTTGACCAAAAATATATCCATCGCTTAAGGCAAATTGTTCTTGATCCTCACTGAACGCTTGTCCAATAGGTAACTGATGCAAGAAACCTAAGGTTGCCCACCAACGCTTTCCACCATAATGAATCGTAGGACCCAAAAAATAGGCAGAATGTTCATGTTCGGTTGCATCTGCAAATTCATGATGATTCCAGAATTCCAATGCCACAGACCAATTTGAAATAAAGCGATAGGAAAGACCTGTAAACCACTCAAACATAGCATCTCTCTCATATCCTCCTTCTTCTTCTTTTTCAAATTCAAGGCCATAATTGGCATTAAAAGCCCAAACCAAAGTATCTTCAAGCCATGTTTTGTGAAGCAAAACTTTCCATTCTATCTCTGCCTCTTCATCACCAATTTCAGGTTCCATATAAAATGCCAATCCAATCGGATCTTTATAGGGACTTAAAACACGATAGATTAACTCTGTTGAAACGGATTCGAAATGATAAGAATCAAACGGCAGAGATGAATCATGGTCTGCATGAACATCTTCTCCTCCCGTCACATAACTACCTCTTAAACGATGACCTGGATTTTGAGAATCCTCAGCAGGAAGACTGTCTTTCGCGCTTACATCATGATGATTGAGATATAAAGCAACCTGAAAGTTATCTAAAACTCCATATTCAATCTCTTCACGAAAATCGACAACATTATAAGTGCCATGCTCTTTTTTAAGTCGAGCTGTTGTCCAATGTTCAACCTCCCACTTACCTTTCGGTAATAAATCCGTGGTATACGTCCAAGCGAAAATACTTTCATCTGCAAACGAGGTAGCAGGTAAAGCTGCTGCAGCAACAGCCAAAAGAACGAATTTTACCCCATATTTCTTACTTAACTTCATTAAACATCTGAACATAAAAATCCTTTCTTTAATTTTTTCTAAAAAATGCTGGCTGGGTTCATTTATACAGCGCGGTCCCTGGCTATGTTGAAAGCGCTTCAATCTAAAATTTAAAACAATCTGATTTCATTTTGTTAAAATAAGTTTCCCCTGTTTTGTGATTGTAAGCCGATATAATTCCTGATGATGCTTAATGAGCACAAGTTTTCGCACTCCAAAGATATCTTTTGAATCAAGAATTTTAGTCGTTTTATCTTTAATTAAATCTGAAATAGGCTCTGAGAATGTTTTATCCGTCATTTCGTTTACTCTCTTCATTATTGAGACACAATCTCAATTAAACATCAAAAAAATATCCTTACTTTTTCTTGCAACTCTTACAATGTCCATACATCCGGTGATCATGAAAAGACATCTCAAAACCATAATGATTACAGATATTTTCCTGAATTTTTTCAATCTCATCTGAATGAAATTCAATCACTTTATGACAACTCAGGCATATCAGATGATCATGATGTTCTTTTCCCATTTGATTCTCAAAAAATTCTCTTTTACCCTCACCTACTGATTTTTGTATAATCCCGCTCTCTAAAAGCAATGGAATCGTCCGATAAACAGTCCCTCGCGCAATTCGAGCCTTTTCATCTCTTAAAGACTCATAAAGTGAATCGGCATTAAAATGCCCTTTGAGTCGCACAACCTTATCAAAAATAGATTTTCTCTCAAATGTGAGCTTGAGATTCCTTTCTTGTAGAAAGGAACAAAAACCATTAAACGTTGGTGCCGGATGAGTCATAAAACCTATTTAGATTTAGTCTAATTTAGATAAAATCTAAATTATATTTAAAAAACCGTCAAGAAGTTTTTATATATTTTAAAATCGTATTTTGACATTCGCTTTTCATATTGATAGATTTTTTCTTATGTACCGTCTATTTTCTCTATTCATCACGCTTTGTATCTTCATATGGTTTTTGCCTCTAGGAGCTTTTATTAAACCTTCTCAGGAAAAAGTTGCCTGTGATGGGCAAAGAGCATTTCACATGTGTACTTGCTCCCCAAAAACTGTAAAAACCTCATCCCAGACATCCAAAGTAACTACTTTTAATCACTCAACTTCTGAACCTCTTTCTAAAACATCTTCTTTTGGAGGAACGGATATCCTTTTAGCAAAGACTAGAAACAATTTATTCTTCAATACAACTTCATCAATAAATACATTCTATTTTAAATTAAAATCTCAACCTTTCTTTCGTTCGATTGATCATCCTCCCAAAATATAAGTTCTCTATTTATTTTTAAATTCATTCATTTAAAAAAAATTTAAGGAGAATTTTACGCGTATGAAATTTTTTCTATTTGCTTTTGTATGGGTTTATTTGTTTATCACTCATTTAAACTCTGTTCAAGCTTGCAACTCTTGTGGATGCTCCCTTTCAAGGATTGGGACAGAAACAAGAAACCCGATTGAATCAAACCCTTGGCTTGTTGATTTTTCATTTGAATACCAAAACTGGGATGAAATTTCTGCTGCCCAAGCCCATGAACTACATGAAAGTGGCCATCATATCCATGATAAAACTCATGAAGAATTTTATCATTTCGGTATTGGATACCACCCGACGGAAAGATTCACAGCATTCCTAGAAATTCCATTTGTTGTACGTGAGCAAATTAACATCCATTCACATGAAGCACTTGGAGAAAAAGAGCAATCTGATGGACTTGGAGATTTACAACTCACGGGAATTTATCGTTTATTTAGTTATAAAAACAGCTTCTTGGGTCCTGTTGCAGGAATAAAATTTCCGACCGGAGAGACAAGCGAAAAAGCTAGCGACGGTGATGAGTTTGAACCAGAAATGCAACCTGGAAGTGGTTCATTCGATTACATCGTGGGAGCTACTTTTCGCTATGACATTGAAAGATTTTCAATTCGAGGAAATAGTTTGTATACACTGCGAACTGAAGGAGATCATAATTTTGAATTCGGTGATTTGTTCACATGCTATGTTTTCATAAACTACTTGATTAACCCTGGTTGCCAACCATTCAAAATAAGACCTGGTATTGATTTCAATTTACAAGTCGAAAACAAACAAAAAGAAGAAGGCGAAGAAATTGAAGACAGCGGCGGAACCACTCTTTTCATAGGTCCTGCACTGATGATAGACGTAACTGACCATGTATCGCTTCTAGGCAATGTCCTTTTGGCTGTTTATCAGGATATGGGTGGACTTCACCAAGAACGTGATTTTATCATAAACCTAGGAGTAAAAATAAGTTGGTAATCGGGTGACACTTGGCGGGGAGCCCCGCCGCGCGCAACTTTTAGTGAGCACGGTGGGGCTGACAAGTGGCAGGACCCGTTACTTTAATATTGACATTTTTAATCCAAAAATGAGATAGTCCTGACCAATATGATTTTACATTCATTTCATTCAACAAGTTTTTCTTCTTCAAATGTGAAGCCTTTAATCTCACACAAAGGTTCTTCTCGTTCTATCTCCTTCTGTTGTACCTGCATCTGTAGATAGGGACTTCCTATCACAAGATGCCCTTTCAAATTTTATTACAGGGTTTCTTTTTATAGTTAGTCCCTACCCATGTTTCGAGAATCACTCATAAATTTTTTCTCGAAGGGTCTAATTTTTAAATCATCATTTAAAAAATTGATAATATTAAAATTCTAAAATAGGGATTAAAAAAATGAAAAGTAAACATTGGTTAGGATTATTCGTTATTGTGTCATTCATCTTAAGTTCTGCAAACCTCAGTTCAGCTGCTTTAAATGGCAATGGAGATTGGCAGTACTGGAGCGCAGAAACTATTGAAGGTCAACTCACACCTAAACTCAGAGCTGAACTTGAACAAGAGTTTAGATTTGGAGATGATTTCAGTGATTTTTATAGAACACACACTCAAATCTTGTTTGGTTATAAGGTGCTGGATTGGTTAGAAGTTGCACCTGGATACCGACAAGTTTTCGAAGAAAAAAGAGGTGTATTCAAACCAGAACAAAGACCTCAAATTGATTTTACAGGCAAATGGGTCCTTCAGGGTTGGGAGGTATCTGATCGAAATCGAGTTGAATACAGAGATAAATCTGGAGCTGAGAATACGGTACGATATCGCAATCAGATCAAACTCAAACTCCCCTTTTCCTGGACTCAATGGAAAATCCGTCCTTGGGTAGCAGAAGAAATTTTTGTTGAAAGCCAAGGAGGAGGCTTAAACCGAAATCGTCTTTCTGCGGGATTTGAAGCAAAACTATTTGAGCATGTTAAGGGCGAAATTTATTTTCTATGGCAAGCAACCGATACCAATGATGAATGGGTTGATAATTATATCTTAGGAAGCAAACTAAAATTTGCTTTTTAACACATCAAATTAACTTATAAGGATAATGATTATGAAACGATTACTTTTTTTCTTAATTCTTACATCAACCTTCATTTCTGCACTTATATTCACACATGCGGATGATAAACCTAAAAAGCATAAACTGTTTATTGTTGGATTCGCTGTTCCAGGAGAAGCAGTACAACAAGAAATAGCTCCCGCTTTTTCAAAAAAATGGGCGCAAGAACATCCAGGAGAAGAAGTGGAATTTCAATTTTCTTGGGGCGGTTCAAGCTCTCAGGCTAGAAATGTTATCTCAGGGCTTGAAGCTGATGTGGTTTATCTGTCCGATTGGACTGATGTAAATCGCATTCAAGAAGCTGGTCTCATTAATCATGAATGGAACACCGATGGAGCAGGCATTATTTCCAAATCTGTGGTTGTGTTTCGTGTTAATCCAGGAAATCCGCTTAAATTGAATGACTGGCCAGATTTACTTAAACCAGGAGTTAAAATTTTAACCCCTAATCCCCAAACTTCAGGATCGGCAAGGTGGAATATTCTAGCCCTATATGGTTCTACTCTTAAACAGGGTGGAACAGAAGCCCAAGCTGAAGAAGCACTTCGTGCGCTTTATCGAAATGTGGTCACACTCGGGGAAAGTGGCCGCGCTACCACACAAGATTTTGAGCGAGGGGTCGGAGATGTTGCCCTCACTTATGAAAATGAAGTTTATTTATTTCAAAAGCAAGGGAAGCAAGTTGAATTTGTGATTCCTGCCAGCACTATTTACATTGAGAATGCTGCTGCAGTTGTCGATACCTATGCCAACAAACATAAGGTCAAAGAAATTGCTGAAGCCTTTATCAGTTTCTTGAAATCACCCGAAGCTCAAAAAATCCTTTCGGGCTGGGGATTTCGTTCCGTGGACAAAGATATTGCAAAGGAATATGAATCTCAATATCCTATTCCATCACAAGCGTTTGATATTGAATTTTTGGGAGGATGGCCCAAAGTTCAAAAGCAATTGTTTGATCAGGAAAGTTTATGGGACAAAATAATACAGACAGAGAAAAAGAACGCGTAGAACCACAAAGTCGGATGGCAAGATATGTCACAAAACTTGCCATCCGATCTCTTGTTATATTTTATATAGGGATCATCATCCTCATCCCCATTCTAATGGTAGGTTATCATGCCATTAAAGATGGACCTGAGGCACTCTGGCAAGCACTGACCAATCATCAAGCTTTGCATGCTTTTAAAGTTACTTTTCTGGCTGCAGGAACTGTTACGATAGCTAACGCTATTCTGGGTACCATTGTAGCTTTTACTCTTGTCCGATTTCGTTTCCCCGGTCGAAAGATTTTAGATTCTCTTGTCGATTTACCTTTTGCTATTCCTACATCTGTCATTGGCTTAACACTCGCTTCCCTTTTAGGACCTAAATCGCCTATAGGAGCTTATTTAAAAGAGCATGGATGCAACATTCTCTACCATACCCCCGCTATCTATATTGCCTTCATGGTAGTCACACTCCCCTTTGTTATTCGTGCGGTTCAACCTCTTGTACAAGGCCTGGATCCTGCGGAAGAAGAAGCCTCTTTAACTTTAGGTGCCAGTCCTTGGAGAACATTTTTTTCTGTAATTTTGCCCGTCATACGTCCAGGAATTCTTTCTGGAACCGTACTCACATTTGCACGCTGTCTTGGAGAATTTGGTGCTGTTGTTTTTGTTGCAGGAACAGAACCGTTTCATACCGAAGTTGCAGCCACTTATATTTTTTCTAGGATTGAGCAATTTGATTTTCGTGGAGGCGCTGCCGCTTCTGTTGTTGTTTTAACTGTTTCTTATGCTTTACTATGGACTTTGAAATTCTTAGAAACACGTTCTGAAAGAAAGCAAGAATTATGAAACGCTTTTTAAATTTACTCGGCCGATTTTCACTTGTTTTCATAACGATTCTTTATCTGTGTCTTTTATTGGTTATTCCTAACATCTATCTTATTTGGCAAGCCTTCAGCCCCGGATGGAAAATCTTTCATATGTCTGTTACCACAGAATATGCCCTTGCAGCATTAACCAATACAGGCATCGTGGTAGGGATTTCTCTTTTAATCACAATTCCTCTTGGAATTATTACAGCTCTTGTTCTTGTTCGAGATAAATTTTATGGAAGAAAGTTTTTAGATGGTCTTGTGGATATGCCCTTTGCTGCTCCTGCAGCGATCGGAGCATTTGCCCTAATCTCTACTTACGGACCTCGAGGACTTTTAGGTCCTCTATTAGAACCGATGGGAATTAAAATTATTTTTGCATTACCAGGAATGATTCTCGCTACCGTTTTTGTAACTTTACCTTTTGTTGTAAGAGAAATTGTTCCTCTTTTAGAAGAAATGGGAACAGAGCTTGATGAAGCATCTCACACGTTGGGGGCTTCTAGCTGGCAAACTTTACGATGGGTTACCCTTCCCTCTTTAAAAGAAGGAATTCTTCATGGAATTTCTCTTTCTTATGCACGCGCCTTAGGTGAATTTGGAGCCATTCTCATCATTTCTGGCAATATTTTAGGAGTAACACAAACCATGCCCATTTATATTTATGATAGTTATATTGATTTTCAAATGGATGCTGCGTATGCAGGCGCAGCTGTACTGATTTTTTTATCTATTGCCGGAAAAGGTCTTTTGGCCCTTTGGGAGAAGAAAAAATGATCCTACCACCTCCTGTGACCCCAAGGGTCATGCTTTGTTCAGTTAAACAAAGAAAAAAAATTATGAGAATTATTAAAATGTTAAAAATAGAGAGTTTGCTAAGTATAGTAGAACAAAGCATATCATGCTTGTATATGATACAGGAGGTGGTGGGATGAGCATTCTTGTAGGGAAGTTAAAGAAAAGTTTTAATGGATTCATGGCAGTCAAAGATGTTTCATTTCATGTAGAAGATGGATCTTTTGTGACCTTGCTGGGTCCTTCAGGATCTGGAAAATCTACCATCTTAAGATGTCTCGCAGGACTGGAAACTCCTGACTCAGGCAAAATTGTTATTAATGATGAAGATGTCACCCATGTTTCTGTACAAGATCGAAGAGTTGGTTTTGTATTTCAGCACTATGCCTTATTCAAACATATGAATGTCTTAGACAATATTTCTTTTGGGCTTCGTGTCCGTGGCAAAAACAAAACAGAACGTTATCAGAAAGCAAAACAACTCCTTAATCTTGTAGGGCTTAAAGGTTGTGAAAAGAGAATGCCCTTTCAACTCTCAGGCGGACAACGTCAAAGAGTTGCACTGGCACGCGCCCTAGCACCCGAACCCAAACTTTTGCTTCTGGATGAACCCTTTGGAGCTTTAGATGCACGTCTTCGCAAGGGTCTTCGTGCATGGCTCAGGAAACTCCATGACCATATTGGGCTCACCACACTTCTTGTCACCCATGATCAAGATGAAGCCTTTGAAGTGTCTGACCGAATTATTGTCGTGAACAATGGAGAAATAGAACAAGATGCAGCTCCTAAAACTATTTTTAATCAACCTGCAACAGAATTTGTAGCTTCATTTGTAGGAGAAACAAATCGTGTAGACGGAATCGTCAATCAAGGAAATGTAGAATGGGGTCCTTTTAAATTTCCAGCACCTTCGCACCTATCCAATGGAACAAAAGCTTGTGTTCTCTTCCGACCTATTGATGTTTATGTTTCTTCTAAACAGGATACAGGTGAAATTCCTGGTATTATTCAAACCACTCGCTTTTTTGGAGCACTTGAAGAGCTTAAAATCATCTTACAAGGAACTTATTTTGTCACAGCCCATGTCCCTAAAGGTGTTGCGCTTCAAAGCGATTTTAAAGTTGGGAAAAGAGTTTTCGTGAATATTACTTCAGCCCATGTGTTTGGCCAAAAAACTTAAATAAAATTTATTTTAGAACATTATGAAAAAAATTTTTATAAACTTCGTGTTTTTTATCATTTTCGCACTTCCTCTTCAGACTCTTAGTGCCTCAGAAGAAGATGAGGTAAAAGGATCTTTCTCGAAATATATGAATGCACTTCTTCATCATGATGGAGCTACTGTTGCTCAATTAATATCTAAAGAAACTTTTAAAAAAACAGATCAATTTAAAGATTTAGCATTATATGGGACTTCGCAAGATTTAGAAGAGCTCAACTCATATGAACTTTTCAGTGTTTTAGCCCTACGACAAAGAATTGAACCTCAGCAATTGATCAAAATGTCTGCCAAGGAAATTACGCAGCTTACCTATGACAAAGGATGGAACTCAAGGAAAGCGGCTGAGACCATCTCAGCCTTAAATGAAAAAATTTCTCAAAAAGTTAATATAACAAGTAATACTACCTCTACCCTTACTCTTTACTTAGATAACAAGGAGCTTCCTCCTCCCTTTCCTTTTGTAAAAGAAGAAGGAATATGGAAAATCGATCAGGCAAGCCTGTTTCCCCATCAAAATAAGAATCTTGAAATATTTATTGAAAAACAAGGCAAAACCAAGAAAGAAACTCTTCTTCAAATGCTTGAAAAAGCTACAGGCAAAAAACCATCCGACAAAATTTGGGAAGCTCCTTACAGCAAAGAAGAATGATATATTTTTGTTTCAAACAAACTCAGATTTATCTACTTCAACACAAATAAAAAAGGGAGTGAGTTTTTCCTCACTCCCTTTTAAAAATCTTCTTAAATCCAACAACTATTCTTTAACGTGCTGCTCTAATGGAATACGAATCTTTGTTCCTTTTCGAGGCTTATTAGGATTAGCAATTACCTCTTTATTGAAATCATAGATTCTCTTCCATTGACGACCATTACCAAATTCACGTTCGGCAATTTTCCACAGTGTATCGCCTGGTTGAATAATATAATCTTTAAAATTAACACGGATTTCTCCCTCAAAGGTCTTTTTTTCCTCAATAACTTTATTCTCTTCTTTTTCTTTTTTCTCAAAAAGATGTCCTTGAGAGGCAGGAATCATCACTTCTTCAACTTCGGCAATCATGAACTGAGCATTACGATCTTTCTGCATCCCCACAATATCATTTGTCGGAGCTAAAGCATTTAATTTGCCCTGACTCAAGATGCGAATACGTGCTTCAGGCAAATGTTTAGAAAGAAGATATTCCCTCACAGCCTGCGCCCGTCTTTCACCTAATTTCTGATTATATTGCTCTGTTCCACGCTGATCTGTATTTCCTGTAACCAAGATATCTGCCTTTGGATTTCGATCAAGCGTATAAAGAGCACTATCTAAAGCCTTCACCGCATCATCACGTAAATCATACAAATCATAATCAAAATAAACTTTTACATTCTTAATAACTTTTTTAATAATCAAAGAAGGCTTCATTTCGCCTTCGGAACTCTTGTAATCATAGATAATTTTTAAGACATAAATATATCCTTGATTACCCCAAGGACGTACTTGGCCAGGAACATCCGGCCACCACCAATATCCTCTGCGGTCTGGGTCCTTGAAGGGGCCTGGTTTTGAATCGGTAGGCCACCATTCGAATTGCTTTTCTTGAGCTTTATATTCATCTGTAGTTCCATGTGGGAGCTGTTCTTTAAACTGATAACTTGAAGGTCTTACATCTACTGTTCCTTTTTCTTCTGTCGTTTGACCCAATGAGCAAAAAGAAACAAAAAGTGCTAGTGCAGGAATAACTTTTACCCAAGAATTCTTAAGAACTTTCATAATTTTCCTTCCTCTTTTAAGGGATCCACAAAACAAAATTCATTTCATCAATAATGGTTCTGCAGTATATCAATAAATCTTAAAAAATGCTAACCGAAACTATCTAAACTCTTAAAATTTTCTAAAGCCTATTGTTTTCTAGTTAACTCAATCGTCGTTACCTGTTTCTCCTTGCCTTTTTCATACATAGACCAACTTTGAGTCAAATGATTTGAATCAGAAAAAGTTAATTTAAGAGCATGCATGTGGGGTTCTTTTATATTGACCGAATTTCCCCTAGCTAAACTTAAGTCAAATTCATTTTCTGAGGCGCTTTTTAATGTCATCTCAGGTCGATTTCCCAACATACAATAATGAGTCATGGTCAATTTTTTGTTTTTATCATAATAAACGGAAACCATCTCATGGGGAGTCCCCGGAGAAAGCTTTTCAACAACAGCACTACCTCCACCTGTAACTTCATACTCTACTGTCATTTTTTCTATCTTATCCCCCATAGCATGACTTCCCTCCCAAGTACCTGCCAATTGCTTTATTTTTTCTAATTCAGGAGAACCTGTCTTAGGAGCATTTGAGATTTGCCCTGCAATAAAAAAAGAAGTAAAACAAGAAAAAATAAAAACACCAATTATTTTTTGGATTCTAGACATAAAATCTTTTCCTTTTAACATGAATTTTTCTGTTAGAATTTGATATGCGTTTTATAATATACATTGGCAGCTAAAAAATATACGAATTGTTTCATTTCTACCAATAT
>JAYRIK010000005.1:0-21782 GCA_041906865.1 Candidatus Auribacterota bacterium | reverse complement strand
CGCCCCCTAATTCGAAAGGAAAATCTACGCCAAAAAGTTCGCAAAGTTGAAGGGCAAAAGCCCAAACATCGCTTGGGAAACCAATGGTTTCAGTAGAACCTGAAAGTACGGGTTTCACTCTTTCAGGAGCTGCACATTGTAGCTTTCCAAAAAAACGTTCTTCTCCCTCTTTTTCAATTTGTTTAACTGCAGCAGCTGTTCCAAAATCAATGACTTTCACACTTACTTCATTAGTCCCCTGAGCAGGAAGTGTTCTTGTGACCATAACATTTGCAGAACTAATATCTCGATGAAGAAGACCCTGTGCATGAACTTCAGCCAAACCATTAGCATACTGACTACCCACATTTAATCTTGTTCTTAATTTGGCTTGAGGAGATTCCCTAGACTGAGTAACTGTAGCTGAAAACTTATCCAATTCAAGAGCCCTAGGGATATATTCAAATACCAGAAATGGAATAGTTCCGGCTTTTCCATGATCTTGAAATCCAGCAATATTTTTATATCGATCCGGATGATCTTTTTGATATCCCATTTTCGCTAAGGCAGCAACTTCCATATCGAAACCTAGTCTTCCTGCTGTATCATCAAATGGGATTTTAATGACTACTGTTTCAAGACGTTCATTCAAAGCCAAATAAACCCTTGCCATTCCCCCTTCTGCAAGCGCTTGATAAATCACATAAATGCCCTGTTCTCCCTCAATAATCACATTGCGCTTTGAAAAATCATTATTGGCAAGATCTCCCTCATTTGCTAAAAGATTTTGAGTTCTTAAGTTTAGAGGAGATTCCATTTTTCTAGCTGCGGCTGGAACACGTGCCAATTCTGCGTGAAGAGTTTTTTCTAATTCTTCTGCTTGATGATTCCAACGACTAATCAAATTCCTTGTAGTTTCTGATGAGAAACCTTTAACAGCTTCTAAAGATTTCAAATACCTTTTAATATTTGTTATCACTGCTAAAAAATTTTCTGCCGTTTCCTGATGTGTAGGATCTTCCAATAAAGCTTGTATCTTTTCTCGATCTTGAACAAGAGCAAACAAGGCATCAATGGCGACTTCTAATTTCATAAAAGCTCTTGAATCTGAGGGAATATCTCCTATTAATCTGGATAAAAGAGGAATCACTTCCAAAAATGGATGCACCGTATTTACAACTAGTAAAGGAACAATCTGATTACGATTTTTCAAAGCCTTTAATTCACCACTCGCTATTTTTTGATGAAGGTTTCTAGCCCCATAAATAACCTCGTTCATTTCCGCTAAAACATGGCCTCTTTCTTCCATAGATTTAGAGTAATCAGCAAAACCCGATAATGTCATAAGTCTAACTTCATACGCATCTAAAACCAGCCCAGCAAGACTCATATTGCTTCCTCTTTTTTGAAGCACTTCTGATCTTGCATTGAAGCGATCCCGAATCTCAAAATAAATCTGTCCTACTGCTTTCGTCTGAGCTTCGTTCAAACTCTCTTCAGCCAACAGGCTTTCCATGCGCAAGAAGTCAGCAATATCTTGCATGGTAAAAACACGATCCTTTGGATCTTTGGAAAGAGATATTTTTAGAACCCCTTGTAATGTGCTTGGAATACCCTCCGCTCTTTCTTCTTCCAACTCCTGAACCAAATCTCCAGCAAGAGAATCTTCCATTCTTTGAATTTCTTCTTCTGTCAATTTCCGACCAAAAGCCATTTCCATCTTTGCGATATCATCCGCACTCATCACTTTCTGGCTTGCAGTTTTAAGGGGGGATCCTTTTCTAAACACGCTTTCATAAACCATCAGAGCAAAACCAAAAATATCGCTTTCTAAGCCAATGTCTTTTCTAAGTGTATCTTTCCCTAAAGTTCGTACCAAATGAATCAAGCTCTCCACCCGCTCAGAAGCCATATAACGCGGAGTCAACAAGGGCATTTTTTCTCCTTCATCTTGAAGGATCGAAAGACGAATCGCACCTCCAAAATCAATCACATCTGCCTTTCCATTAACTAAAAGATTTCCTGGCTTCAAATCTCGATGAACCCAACCATACTGATGCATCCCCGCCACACCTTGAGCCCATTGTTCCAACACATCTAATCTTTTTTGAAGTTTTGCTCTTTTTTCCTCTGCAGTTGTTTCTGGCCACTGAGCAACAGTATCTGAAAATTTATTAAGATCTTGAGCATTTTCTACAAACTCAATTACTAAGAATGGGAAAGAGCCCACTTGTCCATGATCTTTAAAGCCAATAACATTTTCATAAAAGCCTGGATTATTTTCTTCATAACCAAACGTAAGAAATGCATCTCTTTCAATTTCGAAGCTATGGACGGCATCTGCCCCAAGCGTTGAAGGCATTTTGATCGCAACCGTTTCCCCCTTTTCATTATAAGCTAAAAATACTGTTCCTAGTCCTCCTGCTCCAAGAACTTGATAAACTGTATAAGTACCTCGAGGACCAGAGAAAATAACGTTCTGGGAAGCTAACTGGGCTTTACTTAATCCAAGATCAGCTAAGGTTTTTCCGCCGGACAAATTTTCTTTTCTTAAATCTCGGAGTTCAATTTTTCCTGCATGAGCAACTTTGGTTCCCAAAGATTTTGCCCAAGAATCTGAAACTGATTGAAGCTTGCTCACCAATGAAGCTTGATACGCCTCAAGAGCTTTTTGAGCAACAGTGGTATCTATGCCTTGCTTTTTTCTTTCTTCTACTTGATCTTGAAAGCGTTTGACCACTTGTAAAAAATCTTGACCAACTGCTTCAGCATGATTTTGATCAACCGTAGTCTGACTTAAAAATCTTTGAGCTTTTAAAAGAGCCGCCATGTCTTCCATCCCAAACAATCGATCACGCGGATTTTTAGACAAACAAACCTTCAGAAGTTTCTGTAAATTACGAGGCATATAGCCTTCGTGAATTTCTTCATTTGCTAAAGAGGGAACAAGTTGGCATGCTGCAATGGCTCTAACAGTAGCAATATAATCATCTGTAATTTTTGGATTATATTTTTTAAAAATGGCAAAATCTGCATCGGTTATTTCTCCAGAATCCACGATCTGAAATGGTGATTGCCCAGCAAAAATGCTTCTGTATACATTTAAAGCAAACGCAAAAACGTCGCTTGGGAAATCAATATCTTTCCTCAATTCAGCTGCGTGTTCGCCTCGATCGACTAATTCCAAGATTTCAAAATAATTCATAATACGCTCAGGAGCAGCATAATCAAGTGCGGCCATGGGGTGTTGTTCCCCCTTTTCACGTACTTCGGCTATAGAAATGGCTGTTCCAAGATCAATGACCTTAACGGTATCTGTACCTTTTGAGCTTGTCACAAGAGCATTGGTGGGTTGACAATCCCGATAAAGAAGACCTCGCATATGAAACTGCATTAAGCCATCTGCCCATTGGCTTGCAACATTTAATCTTCTATCTAATTTAGTTGCATCATCCTCCAAGGAATAGGTCACTGAATCTCCAAAATCATCCACATATCGATAATCGGCTACATGCTCTATAACCAGAAATGGGAAAGAACCGATTGTGCCCTCATCCTTGAATTCAACAATATGTTTAAAGGTAGAAGCACTCCTATCTTGATTTAATCTTCGAAAAGCTGCTAAGTCTAATCCCAAAGCTGCCAAGGAACCTTTTGACAAATCAAGTGGTAATTTAATGACAACTGTTTCAAAACGCTCATTGTAGGCTAAAAAGACTCGGCCTAAACCCCCTTCTCCAAGAACTTTATAAAGGGTATATGTCTCATGAACCCCATGAAGAATGATATTTTTATCTTTGAGACCATCTGCATTTAATTGTAAATCATCCAATTTTTCAGCAGCACTTAAATCAAGGGTTCTTAAATCTAAAGATGGTTGCTGTTTTATTGCATCCAGGGGTGGACCCACTGGCAAATAGGCAATTTTTGCTTCTAAACTATTGACCCAATGCTCGCCAGATTTTCTAAGTTGAGCCACAAGTAAATTTTGATAAGCATTTAAGGTTGTTCTAGCAAAGTCTAAGTCAATACCTTGAGCTTGTCTGGATTCAGTCAAGCTGAGAAAAGTTTGCGCTGTTTGTGCAAAAGCTTCTACCACTGTTTGCGCCTGATGCTCATCAAATGTATCTTGAGCCAAAAATTCTTCAAGGCTTAAAAATGCTTCCATATCTTGTGCAGAGAACACTCTATTCCTAGGATCTCTGGCAAGAGCAATTTTCAGAACTTTTTGAAAAGTTTGAGGGATATACGGATTTTCTTCGTTACGTAATTCAACTCTAAAATCACCATGGAGCAAACCTTGTTCTCGAAGCTCAGAAATCTGACTTAACTGGCTCTGTATTTCTATCATTTCTGCTTCTTTTCGATCAATCTCTCCTGATAAAGCCCCTTGCGTTCTTAAGTGCTCCAACTCTTGACTTAACTTACTTTCCTGTCTTCTTAATTGTGTTTGAGAGGCCATTAACGTATCGAGAACATTAGCCTCTTCACCCAAAGGAAAGCCTGACGAAAAAACAAATTGATGGAGAATAAGCGCCAAAGCAAAACGATCACTTTCTAAATCGATATTTGTTTGCATGGCTCCACCTATTCTTTGAGCTAATTGTGCTTTAGTGGGGACAGGATCTGAATCACCCAAAAGAGGCTGTCCCAATAAAATGTGCAATTGATTCGTTAAATCCATCAGCTCGCTTTGCGTGGGAGAGGAATAAGAAGCTAAAAGTTTTTGAAGATTAGAAAGACGTTGATTTAAATATCGCTCAGGAGCCATATAGTTCAACGTTCCCACCAATATCTGCTCAAATCCTCCCCAAGATTGCATCATCCCTTGAGAGATAACCCCACCTAAATCTATTAGTTTTACAAGGATTTGCCCGTCAGGTTGAGCAACAATCAATATGTTTTGAGGTTTAAGATCTCGATAGAGCAAACCTTGCGTATGAAGATATGCTAAAGCCGAAGTTAATTGACGCGCAATGGATAATCTTTGCTGAAGAGACAAAGTTTGGTCAAAACGTGCTTCTTGTGCCTTCATATAGGCCCCTAGCCCTTGGGCATTTTCAATCAGCTCCATTACAATGAAAGGAATAGGTCCTACATGTCCACGATTTTCATAACCTACCACATTGGGATGATGTCCCAAAGCCTCGAGTGCATTTGACTCCATTTCAAAAGCCATATTTATATTTTGATTTTCAATGGTTCTTGGAAACTTAACCGAAACCTTTCTTCCATCCTTGGTTTGAGCCTGGAAAACAATACCTGAAGCTCCTGCGTCTACAAAACCTGTAATGGTGTAATGTGTCCCATCTTCGGCAGCAATGACAAACTCCACACCTGGGAAAGCGTCTTTAGACAAGCCCACATCAGCAGGTGAGTTCGGCTCCCAACCTGAAGGCCTATCCGCTCTAAATTGGTTGAGTGCTTCAGGAGTTGTCAAATCCATCACATGAATAGGCTCAGGTTCAATTTCTTCGACTGATTCCTTCGCTAGCTTACTTCCCTCTGTCGTCGTTCCAATGACTGCAGCCCCTTGTGATGAAACGGTCTTCGTCTCTACAGTTCTATCTCTAATTTCCTCAATCTTATTTCTATATGCGAGCATGATTTCTTGAAAGGCAACGGATTGAAGTTCCTGGCTTCTTCTTTTTAAAATGCGTTGATAAATTTTATTTGCTGGGTCTGAATTATTTTGGGATAGAAGTATTTCTATTTCTGAAAACTCTGCCAATTCTTGAGCAGAAAAGATTCGGTCGTCTGGATTTTTAGAAAGAGAAACTTTCAGCACTTGAGCAAAGGTTTCAGGAATATTCGCTGCTCTAGCTTTCTCTTCAAAATCTGGACGTAAATCACCTCGCATCAGAGTTAAAAATTTTGCATCTGATATTCTCCCACCAAGAGCTGTATAAGCATCATTTTTTGCTTGGTATTCTGCAAGCAAACCTGCAAGAGCAGGATCGTTTGGATCTCTTGATTCCGCAGCTTTTAGCTTACTCCATGCCTTATTTATCTCTTCAAAAAGAACATTTCTCTGCACAATTAAAGTATCCACATCATCTGACATAGACTGATACGGGAAAGGCCCTCCAAAAAGAACATGATAGATCACAAGGGCTTCAGAGAAAATATCGCTTCTGGCATCCACTGGAATCAGTTGAGCTTCAAGCTCAGTGCGTTGATCTGGAGATAATCGGATTTTCTCTTCTATAGCAACATTAGCCGTTCTTTCTGTCCCCATCCAACCTGGGCTTCCTTGTATTGGGAAAGATTCTCTCCCCTTATTATCTTCTGCCAAAGTCGCAAGAGAAATACCAATTCCAAAATCAATAAGCTTAACCGTCCCATCAGGCATCACCAAAATATTGCCCGGTTTAATATCCCGAATGAGATAGCCCTTTCCATTCGCATGAACTCTTGCAATCGCTCGATTTAATTGAAGAGAAAGAGAAAGAGAAAGACGAAGAGCTGTTATTTCCTGAAGTGTTTTTCCGCTTTTAATGGCATCGCTCATAAAATCATTGATTTTTTTTGCATCTTTAATATATTCCATAACAATAAAGGGAATGCTCCCCTCTTTACCTACGATTTCACCTCTACCTTTGTAGCCCACAATATTTTTATAACGTTCGGGGAGTTCAGATTGAAGACCTAGGAATTCAAATACCGATAGTTCCGTTTCAATGGACGCAACAGCATTTTGATTAAGAGGGAGTTTGATGGCCACAAAATCTCCCGTAGAGGTTTGCGCTTTCCAAACAGAGCCATATCCTCCTTTTCCAATTCGTTCAACGAGAGTATATCCTCCAGGAAGTTCAGATCCTGGTTTCAGCTGCAATGATTCAAAAGTATCTGGAGCTGTCTGCTCCTCAGGCCCAATCTCTCTGTAGGTCGAATCGTCTTCATCCTCGGCTGCAGCAAGAACATCTTCTATATTTTCCGTCGATACACCTAAAACAGTTTCATAAGCTGAAATCACACCTTGAAGTGCCGCCATTCTTTCGGATGAATCTAATTTTTCCCTTTTTAATCGCTCATTCACTCGCGTAGAAATTTCAGTTAATAGCATCGCAGCCTCAAAACTGGCATCTACCGTACTTGTTCCTCTCAAGATCATCTCTTCTAATCGCAAAAGATCAACCCAATCATGAATATCGAAAATACGATCTCTCGGATTAGCAGATAGAGATATCTTCAGAACATTGAGTAATGTTTGAGGAATTGTTTCAGGAGTGGGTGGACTTCTTTCTTGGAATAGTTCTGCTTTTAAATCTCCACGAATAATGGCATCTTCTACTTTTTGAATTTCTTCAACACCTAAAGCTGTAATTTCTTCTATTTTTATTCGAATAGTCTCTTTTTGTTGATCAATATTAGCTTGATCAGCCTTAGCAGCAACGAGCCTCTTTTCTTCGTCTCTTAAAATCCGAAGTTTTTCTTCAGCTTCTTCTCGACGTGCTTGAACTTCTTTAATTTCATCGTCTTTGAAGGGGAAACCCAAACCGTAAAGATTACAAAAAGAAATCGCCATCGATTGAATATCACTTCGCAAATCAATCTCAAGACCTTCTACAGTATCGTCATAATGTGTCTGAGCCCCTGCTAAATCTGTTTTAGATTCTTTTTCAAAAACATCCACTGCTCGTTTATTGATTAGTCTTTCCCTAGCAAAATATTGTGGAGTTCCTGCAATAAAACCTGGTTCTAGTTCTCCTGATGCTTTGATTTCTTCCATTTTCTTACAAGAACCAAGATCAATCATCAAGACTGAACCAGTTTGTGTGACAATCACATTTGCAGGCTTTATGTCTCGATGGAGAATATCTTTTTCATGCAGAACTTCAATGCCTTCTGCAAATTCTCTTCCAATACGTAATTGCTCTCCAAGGGAAATATGATACTTCTGAATATAGGCTGCTAAATCTTGTGCACCTTCCTGATATTCTGTCACTATAAATGAAAGTGGACCCCATTTACCGTTACCTTTAAAGGCAACATATCGGGCATGAGGATGATCGATGGGAGATACTTCTTCAAAAGTAGCCACCTCTGTTGCTATTAAATCAGTATCTGCTCGATATAGATCCATTTTCAAAGCTACTTTTTCACCTGAACTATTTTCAGCCAAATAAACCATTGAGGTGCCACCTCGGTTGATCACAGATTCAATGGTATAAATTTCTCCAGCCTGATCTCTTAAAATCACTTTTCTAAATTTTAAACTTTCAGGGCTCATGCAAAAAATTTCAGACAGTTGTGCATGATCAGGCAAAGAAATAGCTTGTGCATCGATAGTGAAAAAGCCTCTCAAAATTAAAGCACTCTTCTCCAGATCTTTAACTGCATCTAATGGTAAACCTGAAATTTTAGATATTCTCTCTATATGAGATAACATGCCTTTAATTTGAGACATGGTCCTCTTTAACACATTATTTACCTGCGCACGATTAGCCTTAGAAACCCATACCAAACTATTTATTTGAGCCTGTATAAGTTCAGCAACAAGTTTCATAGTCTGATACATCACATTTGTAGCCTCTATAGAATTTGGACGGGAAGTTAAAATCCATTCATAGGCATGCATGGTGTCAACAATCTCTTGAATAGCTTGCTGATGCACTTCTTGAATTATTTCAGGAGCTGTTCCCACAGGCAACATTAAACGCTTGGCAATGTCTTCCAATTGTTTTCTCTTTCCCTCCAAAAGTACATCCGGCTGTAAACTTCGCCAGCATGCTATCAACCGCCCAGAATATTCATTTATATTTTTAACAATCACAGGCATCAAAGTTTGAACAGGCTCAAGCTCTGCAACTTCCCTTAAAGGAGAAATAATTGCATCTGCTTGTTCATAAAGCTTCAGAGCACCTGCAATATCTGTTTTGGCCAAAGCGTCTGCTCTATCAATTAAGACCGCGGCTTTGCCAACTGCCACTCCTATTCTTTTCTTTTCGTCCATAAAGCCTGCTTGCATTTTGGCTTTTGCGGGATGAACTTTTCCTGTTATTTTTTCAAATCTTTGAATAGCGACAAGAGCGGTAGCATAAGGACGAATCAGCATGTTAGGATTCTCATTGCGAATTTGCGAAGCTACTTCTACTTCTAAAACAGTTATCGTTTGCGAAAAGAGAGTTTGAACATCTGGATGATTTGGCTGCGTTCCAAGAATTTTCAAACATAATTCCAGAGCCATTGATAAATTATTTTCTCTCTCGGCCTGATCTGAAGGTCGTAATAAACTTATCAATATTCCAAAATTTTGGGGATTCAACACTCTGTCTGTGTCATTGAGAATAGCAGGAGTGATATCTTTTTTTAACGCTGCATCAACAAAACTCCAATGTTCTCTCCAACGAAAGTCCTGTACTATCTGAGGACTTAAAACTGCCATATGGCTTAGAATGGCCGAAAAAGCATATAGAAGAAAAAGTCGACTGGCTGGATCTTGTGTACTCGAAATTCTTTCTCGAATTTCGCCAAGACGTAAAGCCAACGCATTAATATCATCCGGTAACGAAAGAATTAATTTAACTCTGGCCCAAATGTGAGGGCGAGGGCTCATGGTTTTGTTACGCAACTCCTTAAAGGTTAAGGCATAACTTGCCTGAGGGACACTGGCTAATTTTGCAATGAGAAGACTGATTAAATCCTGAATACCCCATTCATAAAGACTTAGTGTTTGACCTGACCACATTTTTTCTTCTAAAAATCTTGTTAAAAATAGATCCACTCTGCCTAAAATCACAGGATCTCCTTGAGCAAAACCAGGATTAGCTAATAGAGCGATAAAAGCTTTTCTTAAGGTAAGAATATCTTGTGATTCTAATGCAGTTCTATCTTCATACAAAGCTGTAATCGCTCGTGTTTGTGTTTCAGATAAACAAGATTTTTCAAGAGCAGATTCTTTTGTTTCCAGATTTGTTCTTACAAGTCCAACTGTCAGGCTATAATGAAGCCGATTCGCTAATTTTTGAAGTCTTTGAGCATGCTCAAAATCGCTTCGAGCATTGGCCTGTTTCACTTGATCGAAAATGGAAGTTAAAGTCGTTTCACCTTCAGTAAAAGTTCTTTCAGGAGAATAAGGGGTTAAGACGGCTGCTTCTAATTTTTGTATCGCCTGTGTATAAGTTTGTAATTGGGCATCCGCAGTTGTTCGAGTTGCTTCTTGAGTCAATTGACTTACCTCATTAAGAGATTGAAGTATAGGCTGCCTCATCTCATTCAAAGGCTTCTGTATTCTCCGAAGATAAATATCAAGCCGTTGTACAAGAGCACGTTCAGGATCCATTTGACGATAAACAGAACCCACATAGGTCGTAAGTACTTGAACGCGAGTCTCGAGCTTAGTATATTTTGAATATCTCAAAAATTCTGAAGGTTCTTTCTCGGCTCTTGCAATCAATTTATCTAAAGAAGTAAAGAAGAGAGCCTGCATATCTTCATTACCTTTGAGCAATTGAATATCTAAGTTAGAGAATAAATTTTCATCACTCTCTCGAGTCTCTCGAATCTGGACTAAAAGAGCTCGCCATCTTATTGCAAAAGGGGTGTCCAAAGATCGAAGAAGATCTGCCGGGACTTCAACATAGCGATGCAATGCATATAAAAAACCTTGATAGGCATGTTCTCTTTCGAAAGGATTCTGAACGGCTTTAATTTGATTAAAGACTCTGTCCACATGAGCAAAAAATGCATTTTGTGCAACGGGTGAGATAACTAACATTTTCCTAAAACCTTGCCAAAATCCAGACTGAGCCATGGCCGGAAATTGATAAACTTCTACAAATAAATCTGCCATTTCTTTTTTTAGAAAATTCGTTTGTTTCTCTTTTTCAAGAACAGAAAGTTGTGAAGGTTCTATTTCAGCTTCTGCCGCAAAGAAATGTTCAAAAAATCCTCTGAGGGCTTCTTCTGAGGTCGGATCTTGGATTAAAGCTTCTTGATAAGCACGCATCGCATTTTGATGCTGTTTTTTCTTCGAGAATAATCGCGCATTTTCTAAAGGAGATAGCAAAGCATAACGTTCTAAACCCATTCTTTTCAGAACACGATCAAATTGTTGAGGAGCAAAATAACCAAAACCAGGAAACCCACCAAAAATCAACCCCAGTGCAAACCACACACCTGCAGAGCCTGTCAAAATAAGAGTCACTATAATAACCGATACCGCTATAACAGAAGTAACAACCACTGCTGGTTTAACAAAGGGAGCCAGACGGTCCCAAAGACCAGGATATTTCTGAACTAATATAACAAAACCAAAACAGAGAAACGAAATCGTAAAAAGGATTATCGCAGTCCAAGGATTTACTAAAATAGAAGCAAAAGATCCTGGTTGAGCAATATTTGGAGCCACCTGCCCTGCATTTTGGGCAAGATCTGACGCTCCTGATAACGGTTGCGCTCCAGCTATTTTCAAAAGCGTAGAAACAGAAGAAATTCCTAAGAAAAGAACTATCCCACTGATTGCACCAACGAAAAGGCGAAAAATGAGACTTCTGAAAAACAATTGAACTATTGCAGGAAGTTTATCAGCTTCTTTTGCTCTTTGAAGAACTTCATCCCAATTTTTAAAGACTTCAATCCGATCAGGATCATCCTTAGGAAGAGCAGATTTATAAGTCTCTTCTAGATTTTTTTCTTTCTTCATGTCATTTAAAATGCCATTAAGTGTACCTGGAATAAGTTTACTTTTATAAGCACCCGCCATTCGTACATACCATTGTACAGCCAGAATTTGCCAGAGCTTATCTTCATACGCAGTTACAAATTTAGGGAAATTAGTACGAATCGTCTCAATAGCAATTTTTGCAGGAAGTCGTGCATTGAGATCTTCACTGGCCATATATAAAATTTGAGCGATTTCTGTAATTTGATGTGGATTAAGAGATTTTCTTACAAAACCTTTCAACCAGAGAGTAATCTGTTCGATTTGTGTTGCTTCTTTCTTCTTCGTCCTCTCTTCATGTGCAGGAACATTGGGAATAGTCTTCCCAGCCAATGTTGTTGCAGTTCTGCGCTTCACATCTATTGCTGTACCTTTTAGGGATTTGATGCCACCTTTTTGATCCACTCTAGAGAATTTTGCGCTTTCCACCATTTCTCCTGTAGCCTTAAAAATACCTTTTGCCTCAGCAGCCACAGCCACAGTCTGAAAACCAACGGTCGCACTCACACGTGTCTTTCTGCCCGTGAAAACCCTTTTGCCAGATGGAAGTTTAACTTGTTCATCGACAATCATGACAGACATACGAATTTTGAACTTGTTCTTTGCCCTATCATGAATGGCAGCCACCATCATCTGGGCCAGTTGGTTTTCGTCCTTTCCACTTCTAGACTCTTGAGGAATTTCTAAAGCATCCATTTCTTCAGAAGTGACCGCTCCCGTGATTTTAAGATTTTCTACTGTAATGTATTCATCCAAATACTTTTGAATTCTCTCCTGATGCTGTTTCAAACCTTCTCCTTGAAAATTCTGAGGATTTAAATCGACATCAACATTGCTGGTCATCTCCCGAATAATATTCTGAGATATTTTCCCAGGAGAAAGCCCTTCCTCCGCCCCCTGCGCAATGATTGCAAGCATGGATTCATGTGTTTTATAAAAAGTCGCATCATTATCTGGCAAAATACTCAAACGTCTTTGCAATAAATCTAATGCCTGATAAAAATCCATGTCCATATGAATCATATGGACTTTCCCATCTTTCCCTTTATAAGCTGTCCAATGTTCATCCCCCTTCTTGGTCGAAACAGCGGGTGTTACTTCAATGACCCTTTTTTCTTTTGAACTGTAATAACTAATCCTAGTCGGATTTTTAAAGAAAGTTCCTTCTTCAAAAAGATTCTGCCGAACAAGAAAGGGGAAATAATCATCCGTGACAAAATTGCTGTGACGAGGATCATGATAAACTTTTCCTAAAACAATTTTTTTAGCTTCTAAATAATTAGTTCTTACTTCATTTAAATTTCTTAGATTATCTTCTATGAAAGTTTCAATAGCTTTCATAGTCTCTTGAGATTGCATCGTTTCACCTAGAGAAAGTTTCCGAGCAGCCTCAAGAGCATTTAGTTTTTTTGGTTTATCTTCTTCTGTAATATGCCTTCGTCCAATACTTTCTAAAAGCTCTCTCTGTTCTTTTTCTAACCAAACTTGTGCAATAAAATCAGAAAAGGAAAGTCTTCTTGTTTCACTTTCACCCAGCCAAGCTTCAAAACCTCTAAACAAGATTTCAACTCCATCTTTCTCTTCTTGTGATAAATGTGCTTTCTCTCTATAAAAATATCCCAATACTTTATGACGATAATATTTACGCGTGTCTTCACTTACGTTTGCCCCCACTGCCGCCAAATGATAAGCCAAATAATCTAGTCTCTGTCTTGCCCGCTTTATTAAACGATCCGGATCTGGAATGGCTCCTATTTCTCGACGATTGGTACTTTTAAAAATATAAGGGGGAAGACCTGCAATCCCGTAAGCGTCAGAAAGAATCTCTGCTTCTGCTCCTTGCTGAGCTCTGAATTCTTCAATATCTTGAGTTCTTTGAACAAATCCAATAACGACCCCTTTTTCTACTTCTCTTACATAAGTCTCAATCAGAGAGGGATCTTCTTTGCGTTCCCGCAAAATGATAAGCCGTGCAATCAGAGGAGCTAACTTTTCTTGAATTGGCTTCCATTCCTCATCTTTAAGATTTTCAGGATCTGGATTGGGTAAGTCTCTTAAACCCGAAATTCTGGCCTCGTCTTGTTTTAAATATTGAAGCCAAGATTGATTAATCAATTGGGCAAGCGAAGCTCGTTCTATCCCAACCACAGCCAGGATTTCTTCTTTTAAAGCATCTTCTACTGTCTCCACACGCAAAACTGAAACAGCAGAGGATGGCTGCTGCATCGGAGGAGGAGGTGCAGTCGAAGTTGCTGAGATTCTGCTTTTTGAAAAGAAAGCGTGCAACACTCTATCTCTTTGATGGATTTTGGGAACATCCATTAAACGAGCTAAAGTATAATAACGCTCCTTTAAAACCTTAAGCTTCCATAACAGAGTTTTGGCATCCTTCACTTTTTTATCAGAAGCATATCTTTCGCCTACTTCTTTTTTTCTCGCTTCCAATGCCTTTTCAATGAGGACAATACGATTATCCAAGGCATTGATGTCCTTAAAAGTTTCTTTCACGGAGTCCATTGCTTTATTCGATAATGTCTCCGCCATACCTTTCTCAAGCTTTGGCTGATAACCCGAAGTATCTTGTAGTCTTAAAATTTCATAAAGCTCCTGATAAATAGGATCTATGATCTGTTCTCCCGAGCTGGTTTGATCTTTCAAACTATCCAAATAAGCATTGGCCCTCTCACACTTCTCTACGGCTTCTCTATCTCCTCTTTTTTCTGCTTCTGAACGAATTTTGAGAATTTCTTCCTTAGCCCGAGTTGCAAATTGCCGTTGAAATTCATCCTGAATCTTTTTTTGAATATCCGGTGGAGCCATAATCGCAATGCGAGAACCTATAGGAAAAACATAGCGAGCATATTTCCCAGCATGTTTACGAGCCAACTCTAGATGAAGACGTTTGGCTAAATCTCCCAAAAGATAAGAGTAAGAATTCAGAGCAGAAATGCGCAGGCCCCCTTTACCTAAAATAGCAAAGGTTAGAGGATTTCCTTTATCATCCAGCTCTTTCCCATGGTGAAGCATAAAATTAAGAAAAAATTTATAAATACGCCCTTCTTCAGGGATATTGTCCTCAAAAAGATCGGCCTCTTCTTCTTCCGATTGGATATCTTTTAACTCTGCAATGGGAGGAGCTCGAGCTGAAACATCTCTCACGAGAATTCTCTCAATTCGACGATGAGGATGAATCTGATCATGCCAAGCAATGACATGATCTAAAAGAGTCCTTAAAGGGTGATCTGCAACAATCCACGTTTTTAATCCTTCTAAATATTTATGATCTAACTCCCATTCTGAAACTTTAAGATAAACACGAGAGCTAATGAGTATAAAAATATTCATTTGGCGAAGCAAAGGCAGTAAATTAGCCAGTTTTGTATTTTCAGCTAGTCCTTTATAGACATCTGCCATTAACTTCTTAAGATTGTTATACTGCTCTTGAAGAGCTGCTTTTTCTGACCCTGCCCGTTGAATTGCAGGATTTTCTTGTGCAAAAACACTATTGAGTCTCTCTGTTAAGATTTTCAAAGCCTCTTCGGAATCTGGAGTATCTGACATCAAATAGGCATAAGCCAAATGCGTTGTTGCATAACCCGAAACTTCCACAGATAATCCCATCGCTCTTTGACGAACTTCTTGACGTAAATCGTCGGGCAACTTCTTATATTTTTCTGTAATCACATGGGGCTTACGAAGGGTTTCTAAATAACCTATTTTCCCCTTCAGCGCAGCTTGCAAAATATTTAAACGCGTAACATCGCTTAAAACTGCTTTCCCATCTTTTGCATCTTCACGTGAACGAATCTCAGAATTACAAATAGATTCAAAATTAACAGCAGCTTCGGAATGAGTGATAGGTCTTTTCACAGTTTTAGTTTCTTTTTCTTCTTTCCTATGCTGAACAAAGCCAATGAGCTCAGAAACTTCATGAAAAATAGCCGCTGCTGCAATATGAGGACCTCTTTCTTCCAACATAGATTTTAAATCTTGCAAATTAGGATCTTCAATCCCCACGCCACGATCCAAAAGTGCTTTTGGGATATAAACGGTATAAATCAAATTATTCTTTTCATCTACTTGAGCATCCCAAATAGCTGTCAGAGGCTGCTGCTCTTTATCATCTCTCTCAAATCCGATGCCTTCTGTCCCTAAATCTACAGGCTGAATACGAATAAAGGCTTTGATATGTGCTCGCCCATTTTTATCCTTAACAGGTTCTGCCAATTCAACAGAGACTTCTTCCCTCTTATCTTTTCTCGAGGGTCTACCTAACACTGCTTTTGCAACTCTTCTGCTATGACCCGGATAACCAGGGACATCCGCTGCTGTTTCCAAAATATCTGCAACTTTTGCATCTTGAAAGTCCTTAAAGGACATCGGTTTTTGGTTTTTCTGTCGGGTCATTCTTCCGCGAATTCGACCTAAAATATTTTGCCTCTCTATTTCATCTGGAGCTTCCTCTCCAGGAGCGTGTCGTGCAACGACAGGGCCTCCAACCGCTGCAACACTTAAGGCTGCGTCAGGAGATTCGACGAATGTTGGAGCCGGTGCTTGTGCTGGGACAGCAGCACTCCTAGAAGCAGTCAAAGCTGCTCGACGAATAGCAACCATATTCATAAGCAAACCAAATCTCAAAGCTGGAATATTTCCTTCAAGTCCCAACACCATCTCTTCTAACTCCAGAAGTGCCTGAAGATCTGGAGCTTTTCCAATATCTTGAATAAGAGGCAGATGGGCTTGATCTCCTATTAATTGAATGCCCCTTAGACGTTCTCCCCTTTCACGTTCTAGAACTCTCAATCTTGCAAAAATTTTAGCAATCACTTCTTTTCGTTGTTCATCTTTACTTCGATCCCGTCCTTGAAGCGCTATTCTTAGATCATTTTTCTGAGCCACTTCAAAAGTCAACTGATCCAAAATCGTATCTATCGCCTGATTTACTCTTTGCTGAAGCCCTTGTATAAAATCATCGGAATCAGAAATACCTCTCAAAATGTCAAAAATATTTTCCGAATCTTCCAAAAGAAGGAAAGGATCTTTTCTTTGAATCGCATATGCGATATTTTTATCCAACCTACCTACTAAATCTTGTTCCAGAGCTGCTATCGCTTTTTGAGAAACTTCTCTAGCAGGATGGAGGGTTAAAAGATAATTGAGAAGACCCGATAAACTTAAAGGGGTTTGATAAAACGCAACTGTTTCTTGATTTGCTGTTCTTCTATCAAACCCTACGGGATGACTGCTGTTAGATTCTTCGATCTCACGAAAACCGGCCAATAAACCTGTTTCTCTCTGAACAGCTTTATCAACTTCAACTGTTCTTGTTGGAATCATTCCTTTACTTACTTCAACCACCTCAAAAACTTGAACATCTGTTTCTGGTAACCTTTCCAAATCACTGACGACTTCTCTTAAAGCAGGATCCGTCTTTGCAGCATTGACAAGAAGGCTTGCATAAAGAGGAATGGTTCCAAATTTCCCTGTATCGACAAATAAAAGCTTTTTCTGATTGAGCAATCCTGCCTTTTTCATTTGTCTTAAATGCAAAAGAGCATTTTGACGAAAGCTCTCGTTCACTTTTAATTCATTTAGAAAAAGTTCGGAAAGCTTTGAATAGAAGGTGTTCGGAGTTAACTCAGTTTCTTTTTGCGCTAAAGCAATCAATTGACCTATTCGAGCATGGCTATCGTAAGCAAGAGTAGCGCCTTCTTCTCGAGATCCCATACTTGCCCGACTCAAGTAAAAACTACTGCTCTCTTTTGAAGTTCCGCTTTCTTGATCCATCATACGATCAGCTAAATAAAAACCAGCCGCATCTCTCAAGAGATAAACACGATGATGATCCGCATACTTCTCTCGCAAAAATTTTACATAGGCTCGATGAGCCGAAGCTCCTACAACAAACTTTGAGAATGTCCCAAGACTTGTTCCATCTTTTTCGTACTCACTAAGACTTTCGAGAAATTTTGAGAACTGCTTGTCTATTTTCTCTATTTCTCTTCCAACTACATCCGCGGGCTGTCCAGAACTTCCAATTTGAGTTTTTAATTTTTGTGCATGGAATTGTAAAGCTTGAATCAATTGCTCTCGAGAGATCGGTTCTCCTGGACGAGGAAGTTCAAAACCTACTTCTTCATTTAACCCTCCTGTTAAAAAACCATCCAGCTTTTGTTCAAACTCTTGTTGAGTAATAGTCTGACCTGTTTCTGTCGTCCGAGTTGAATAACTTTCGGTCAGCCCTGCAACTGTTTGGTCCAAAATGCTTATTGTTGTTATATTTTCAGGAGTAACCTTGGCTTCTCCCAACGTATGCACACGTTCAAAAAATTCAGCGAGGATATGAGCAGGATCAGCAGATGGATTTTGAAGAGTTAACTGAACATTGCCGGAAGCATCAAAGATGAGATCTACGCCTTGCTCTTTAAAAAAGGCCGTAAGGGCTTCTTTGGCCTTATTGTTCGAGCTTGTCGAGAACGAAGCTAAAACTTGTCTTAATTTTTGTTCTGGATTTCGATCAAAACCTAAGTAAAATTCACTGAGTTCATGAATTGCTAATTGAACAAGAGCATTGTTATTAGCATTTTCATAAAAGGATTGTGCGATATAAACTTTTCCACCAGGACCCCTCAAGGCAACCACTTTCTTTGTAACCGGCGCCTGTTCACCTTTCGCCTCAGTCACTGTAAAATATGGAGCTCCTTTGTCCAAACTCACAGTTACTTGTGTATCACCACTTGGAAATGTAATGGAGTTTATGGCATCAAACGTCACAAGATCTTCTAATCCCTTACCCTCCGGCCCTGCCAAGCCGTAGTTTCTTAAGAAAGTATCCGCTTCACCCTCAATCTGAGAGCGATCTTGAGATTGACCTTTGATCCCATTCGCTTCAAGCGCTTGCAAAATCTCATGCACTCTTGTCTCAGAAATCGGATGTGAACCTTCCACTGTTTTTGTGGCTGTACTAACACCAACGCCAGCCAATGCCCCTTCAAATCTTTCTCTTATTCCCTCAACCGTTCCTGGCATAATACTTTCGTCAATTTTCCCAATAACCTCTTTCATTTGCCTTCTAGTTTCTTCAACATTCTGAGCGTTCAACTCCTGAATCAATCGATTAGCTTCAAAATTTGCCAATATAGAGTTCGCAACACGGATGCGTTGAGACAAAATTTTCTCTACTAACTGAGGATTAAAATTATCCGCCAAGCGTTTTTGATACTTTGCAATTTCACCTGGAGCAAAACCTGCTTTTTGCATTTTCTCAGGTAAATCTTTAAGCAATCTTTCTCTTAATGAACCATCCTGGATTCTTTTTAGAACTCCTTCGAGAATAAGCCTATTTTCTTCAGGAGAGTCTCCCAAAGACATAGGATATTGCATACCATATAAAGCGACTTGTAATCTTATATCTTCTTCACGAAGTGGAGCTGTTTCCAAATCAATTAAGTAAAGAGGATCTTCAGGACGCTCCCCTACTAGAACAGCCCCTGCATTTTGATCTATTTTACCTAACAACAGATAAAAGAAAGCCAATTCTGTTTTTTGCTCTACTGTAAGATGTTTATCCCGACGGACTCCTAAATTTTTGGCATCTAACATCTCTGTAACAAGATAATGCGCATCGCCATTTGCATATGCAAAAAGAGGAGAGGAGCTAAGACCAGGAAGATCAAGAGTCTCCAGTAACATTCTTCCAAAAAGCTCATCTGTAGCATTGGACCTGCTTTGCACTGCCTCAGGAGAAAGAACAACATATGAAGTTTCTTTTGTTGGAGAAATCATCTTGGCATTTCGATTATTTCCTCCAAGTCTGTTTCCTTCAGATTGTGCTAATTCATGGGGAAGTTGATTTTTGAATAAACTTTTATCAATTTCACTTGAATCGATAATTCTTCCATACAAAGCACCTACTCCCGCTGGCTTTTCTAATTGTTTTGTCAGTCTTTCAAACCATTCTGTAGCAGGTCCTGAAAACTCTAATTTCTTTCGATTTGCACGATCAACATTCAGATCAAAGTTAAAAAGAAAATCTAAACTTTTTTGACCCCCAGGGGCATCCTCTGTATAACTCGATGCATCGGACATATAAAAAATCTTCAAGAGATTAAAAAATTCTTGAACAGGAAGGCCTGCCTGATCTGCCATTTTATGGATTTGAACAGCAGCTTCCTCCACTGTTATTACCTCTTTCATATATCGGCCAAGGGGATCTCCACTTAAAAGAGCCTGCGCTAATTTAATTTCTTTCTCAGAATAGCCCAACTGTTTCAAAAGAAATCCTGCAATCAAAATGGTGTGTTCATGTTGTCCCTCTTTATCGCCTTCTAGAATCGCCAAGTTTTTCCCAATATCATGAATGGCTAAGATAATCCTAAAGAAACCTTTATCGATTCCTTCTGGGAGTTTATCTCCAAAATAATGTTCAAATTGCTGCATAACCATAAGAGTGTGTTTTTCAATGGTGTATTTTTCTTCCAATCCTGCATCTGCTTCCAACTGCTGTCTTAAAAATGAATTTGTTTTAAGAGCTTTAATCAAATCTTCAGGATTAAAATCAGATCTCTTAGAGATTTCCCTGACTCTCGTTCCATCCATATCTTGAAAAGTTTCATCTGATAATTTACTTAGCTGTTGCTGCGCAGCTTCAAATTTTCCCCAAGATGACATCTCTGTTCTAAGGTAATGATCTATAGTTTGCCTAGCTTGCTTCACTGCGTCTTGAACACTTTCTTTATTTCTCACCTCTTCTGGGATTTCTTTCAAAATACGTGCAACGATTTCCTCACTTTTCTTATCTGTTCTTATACCTCCAACTCCGATGATGGCAGAAACTAGCTTTTCACCGTGGCTCTTTCTTGCAAGCTCACCTATCGCTGTCCTCTCAAATAAAATTTTTGCTTCATCAGGATATGGACTTGAACCAAAAATTTTCTCTACAGTTTTAAAATATTGCAACACTTCCATTGCATCATCAAATTTCCCCGCATAATCAAGATCTAATCTCTCCTTAGTTAAAGAACAAATATTTTTCTCAATTATCAATCTTAATTGCTGAACTCTAGCGTTTGAAAGCTTCTTTAAAAGTCCCACAGCAAAACCTTGCAGAACATTCCAAGGGGCATGACTAAAGTCAAATCCCCAAGCTCTATAAATCATTTCTTGAATATGAACTGAAATTAAAGATTGATCCTCAAGACATATGGCAGCTATAACATTAAAAATTTCTTGATCAGAAATTGTTGGGAAAGCATCCAAAAGTTTTTGGTTGTTTTTATCTTGAATTATCTGGTCATCTGCTTTCGTAAACTCTTTGAAGGGGACCCTCTCGCTTTCTGAGTCATGAATAAGAGTAATTGCATTATTTCCCTTTGCAATATAATCCCATAAAATGATTCCGCTTCTCCTTAAATCTCCTATCGTAGAAGTAATAACACCTCGCCCTTTCTCATTTCTCGTATATACCATTGCTGTACTTACACCTGAATATCCAACCCCCCAATCAGATTCCTTTGGTCGAGTACCCCCCGGAAGGCCCGCAAACTTTTTCGGCGCACTTCTAAAAAGAGGAACATCATCTGGAAATAAATTTAAAAATAAAAGAACTATTAAGTCATTGCCCTTATCCATCCCAAGTTTAATGCCTTCTTCATTAAGCACTTGTTGAATTAAATCTATCACATGATCTCTATCCCAATAAGATCCTGCCGCTTTTGCACTTACAGTACTACGTATTTGCAATATTCTCTGTTCATCTTGTAACAGGCGAACTGCTTCAAGCTGTTCATCTGAAAGAGGATTCAAGCAATATCTCATTACTTGCTCAGCACTCTTCCCCTCAATTGAAGGAGAACCAAAGTGAACTCTAGCTTCATCAAGATTACGAAAAACACCTGGTCTTCTAAAAAGTTGATACATTTGAGGAGCAATCTCCTCAACAGGAAGAGAAAGTCTTCTAATAACTAAAGCTTTAACCTGATTTATTACTTCAGTTATCTCATCAGAAGTTAAACTGTATTCTTCAGCCCAAGAAATATTTTCAACTTTATCACCAGGCAATAATCTGATTGTATGGGCAAGCTTAAAATAAGAAGCTGTTTCTAAAGGATTTTTATCTTGAGCTAATTCATTGATATCT
>JAYRIK010000004.1:0-16173 GCA_041906865.1 Candidatus Auribacterota bacterium | reverse complement strand
TTGAGTAGCTTGAGCAATCGCTTCGGAAGGAACAGATTCTTTTGAAACATACAGAGGCGTCGGATGGGATCCAGCAATCTGTAAAGCAATGTTCTTTGCCAAAGCTTGAAAAACTTCATTACGAGCCACAAAGTCTGTCTCGCAATTAAGCTCTAGAAGAACACCAATCTTTCCTCCTGAATGAATATAAGAAAAGATGAGTCCTTGAGCAGTAACTCTTTCCGCTTTTTTCTGAGCCGCAGAGGCCCCTTTGGCTTTTAATACTTGAAGGGCTTTATCAAAATTACCTTCTGCTTCGGATAATGCCTTTTTACATTCCATAACTCCTGCATTGGTCTTTTCTCGAAGCTCTTTGACCATATCCTTGCCAATCTGTATCATACCTTCTCTCCTTCAGCCGAAACCACTTCTTCTAAAACAACATCTTTGGTCATCCCTTTGGCTTCTATGATAGATTGCTCAATCTTATTCATAAGAAGTCCGATGGTTCTAATTGCATCATCATTGCATGCCATTGGATATTCAATTTGATCTGGATCACAATTGGTATCAATCATGGCAACAATGGGAACTCCCAATTTTTTGGCTTCTTGAATAGCAATCTTTTCACGATTGGGATCAATGACAAAAATAGCTCCTGGCAAACGATCCATCTGACGAATGCCTTCTAAATTCTTTCTCAATTTCACCAATTCTCTAGAAATCATTGATAATTCTTTCTTAGAGATATTAGAAGCACTTCCTTCTTCCTGAATTTTCTCTAATTCATTAAATCTGCGAACACTCTTTCGAATGGTTTCTAAATTGGTCAGCGTTCCACCTAACCATCGCTCTGTCACCCAAAAAACACCACATTTTTGTGCAGCAGCTTTAACAAGCTCTTTGGCCTGTTTCTTAGTTCCAACCATCAATATGGATTGACCCTTCTCAATACAACTGGTAAGGAATTGAAATGCTGTTTTGATTTGACCTACTGTTTTTTGTAAGTCAATGATATGAATGCCGTTACGTTCTTCAAAAATGAATTTCTTCATTTTTGGATTCCAACGACTGGACTGATGCCCAAAATGGGCGCCTGCTTCTAAAAGTTCTCTTACACTGACTTGAATCACCCAAAACCTCCTTTAAAATTTGCTTCAATATTCGAAATGGCTATATGTAAAACTCGACTACTATAGCATAGACCGTTTCAATTGCAAGGTTAAAAACACCGTATTTCGTCGCTCGTAGTTGGTATTTTGCTAAAGCTAAAACAAACAAAAAAGTACTGAATAAACGCCCATCTCCCCATGAATGAAAGGGATGTTAGTATACTACAAAATAAAAAACTTACACCTTACAACTTACAACTGATTTTTTTGCTCTTTCATTCACTTCATCTAATGCTTTTTGAACTTCATTCATTTTTAATCTTAAATGTTCATCCTCTATGTTTGATTGAACATAAATAGCAGGGCCCACAATCAAAGTGCCTCGATTATAGGGGAATGGGATTTTAAAACCGTCCCAAGTGTTGAGTTCCTTTTTTTTCTCAACTTCTACAGCCACTGGTAGAATGGGAGCTCCGGTGAGTGAGGCCAAAGCAACAGCTCCTTCCTGAACTTGACAGCGAGGCCCTCGTGGGCCATCAGGAGTCATGGCTAAATCAATCCCCTGCTCTATTCGCCTGGTCAACTGCAACACAGCCGCTGTTCCTCCACGACTTGAAGAACCTCGAATCGGGAACAAATCAAATTTTTTAATTAAATCGCTTAACAGTCCTCCATCGCGACTTCGACTGATCAAAACAGAGGCTTGTAAACGCCGAACAATGGCTCGATAAAAAAAAGGCATCATCATCAACTGTTGATGCCAAAAAACAAAAATGATGGGTTTGCCTTTAGCACGCTCTAAAAAGAAATGTTCTTCTCCTTCTAGATGCCATTTCGTGCTGGTCCCCACCCATCGAACATAGGAAAAACCCAGTGTCAAACCCAAGCGATACAAAAACCTTCCTTCTTTAAAGAGAGAATTGAACATTGTAAAGCCTCTGATAAATTCCACCCTCCTCAAGAAGTTTCTCATGGGTGCCTGTTTCCACAATTCTTCCCCCACTCACCACAAGAATTTTTGCAGCATTGCGAACGGTCGAAAGACGATGCGCAATCACTAAAACTGTTCGGCCTTCCATTAAACGAGTTAGAGCATCTTGAACTAAAAGCTCTGATTCTGAATCTAAGGCTGACGTCGCTTCATCCAAAATCAGAAGTTTTGGATTCTTTAAAATGGCACGTGCGATGGCTAATCTTTGTCTTTCTCCACCCGAAACTTTAAACCCCCTTTCACCGATCAGGGTATCGTACCCTTGCGGAAGCGCCATGACAAATTCATGTGCATTAGCCGCTTTTGCAGCTTCTACAATTTTGTGAAAATCCATGTCCTTTTGACCATAGGCAATATTTGCCCTTACCGTATCATTGAAAAGAATGACATCCTGAGTCACCATTCCAATCCATTGTCGCAGAGAAGCGACAGAGAAGTTTTTCATGTCTGTTCCATCAATTTCAATGACACCTTTTTGAGGATCATAAAAACGCAAAAGTAGATTTGCTAAACTTGATTTACCTGATCCACTGTGGCCTACCAAGGCCGTCACTTCCCCTACCTTTATTTCAAAATCAACATTTTGGAGAACCCATTCTTTGTCATAGCAAAATGAAACATCGTTGAAACGAATACTTTTCTCAATTCCCCTTAATTCTTTTGCATCAACTGGATCCACAACCGTAGGAACTTCATCTAGAATTTCAAAAATACGGCTTCCAGCCGCTCTAGATTGTTGAAGGACACTATTGAGCTTCCCTATTTTTTTCATGGGTTCATAAAGCAAATAAAGTGCTGTCATAAAAGAGAGGAAAGTATCCAGGGATAAATGTTTAGCTCCATACCAAAAACAAAAAGCAGTCGCGCAAGAACCCAAGATTTCAATGACAGGTCGCGTCGCTTCTGCAGAACGAACTGCATCCATCATCATCTTAAAAAATTTATTATTTTCGGAATTAAATCGTTCAATCTCATAATTCTCCATGGAAAAAGCCTTCACCACACGAATACCCGTAATAGTCTCATGAAGAATAGTAGTTAAATCTCCGACTCTGGATTGAGCTTCTCGAGAGGCTTTCCGTACCCGTTTCCCAAACTTTACAATTGGGAAAACGGCAATAGGGAAAATAACAAAAGACATAAGGGCCAAAACATGATCAAAACAAAAAAGGGTTATGACCAACCCCATTAAAGAAAGAGGTTCTTTTACAAGATCTGTAATCGCATTTGAAATAGAAGATTGAATAAGAGCGGTGTCATGTGTCACTCTGGAAATAAGCTGGCCTGTTTTTCGATGAGAGAAAAAGTCCAGAGAGAGACGATGTAAATGCACATAAATCGCACTTCTAACATCCGTCACAACCCGCAAGCCGACCCAGTTCATATAATAAGCCTGACCAAAATCAGCAAGCCCTCTTAAAAGAAACACAGCAAAAATCATGGCAGGGGCAGAAAAATAAATAACACTATCTTTAGACACAAATGCGATTCTCAAAACATGTTTTAAGGCCCAGACAATGCCTGTATTGAAAATAGCAAAAAGAACCATACATATAAAAGCCAGTACAAGACGTGGCCAGTAAGGACGAACATATTGAAGCAAACGTCGATAAATCATCCCACCACCTCATGCAGTATGCAAAGCATACATGCTTTGAAAATATTTACTTTTCTTTTTATTTTCATGCTCTCTCAATATAACTCCTAAATTTTAGCCCAGCATTTAACCACACAAAGCAAGGCCCTTCAGGCCTGCATAAGGTGGTGGGATCACTTTATTTCCTCCAAAACGATTTCAGCGGCTCTAAGGTTAGCCCCTGGCATTCCTAATTTTTTTCTAACTTCTGTCAAATCTTCACTCATTTTTTTTAGGCTAGAAGGATTTGAAAAAAATTGTTCTGTCAATTGAACCAAATTCTTACTATTAAAGTCTTCTTGTAAAAGCTCCGGTACAATTTTTCTTCCAACCACCAGATTGACCAAACCGACAAACGGTACTTTTATGAGTAGCCGAATCAAAAAAGCCGTCCAAGACGCAACCCGATAAAAAATAATCATCGGAGTTCCCCAAAAGCCTGTTTCTAAGGTTGCTGTCCCAGAACAAACCCATGCTAATTGCGCAAGGAAAAGACATTCTCTCATTTTACCCCGGTAAAGCCGAATAAAATCCATTCCTTGTATTTTTCCCTTCATGTATTCATAAGCAAAGGGAGTTGCACAGGGAATAACAAAACCCATGTTAGGCCATTTTGCTTTTAATTCTCGCGCTGCATTTAAAAGAATTTTTTCATGATGTTCAATTTCTCGAACACGACTCCCTGGTAAAATCGCGATAATAGGATTCATCCCCTTTGTATCTTCTTGAATATCCCCCATATCAAAATCTTCAGAATCTCTATCTACCAGTGGATGCCCTACAAAATCAACTTTAACTCCTTCCTTGCGATAAAAATCTTCTTCAAAAGGGAGAATCACAATCATGCGAGAAATAGTTCGACGCATCATCTTAATTCTTCTTTTACCCCAAGCCCAGATTTGAGGGCTGACATAATAAATCACTTTTATTTTGTAGCGATGCAACACTTTTGCCAGTCTTAAATTGAAACCTGGGAAATCAATCAAAACGACCACTTTAGGTGCTTGTGTTTTAATCTGTTCACAAATTGAATAAAAGATCTTTCGAAACTCAAAATAATGTTTGGCTACTTCAAAAAGTCCTACAACTGCCATTTGAGTCATATCTTGAGAAATTTTAACTCCTGCTTCTTTCATGGCTGGACCTCCCAAGCCCATCAATTCTAAAGAAGTATTTCTCCCGAGCAATGCTTTCGCTAAATCAGCACCAATACGATCTCCAGAAGGTTCGCCAGCAATGATAAATACTTTTGTGTTTGAATCCACTTTTGCTCCTGATTTAAAACATATTCCATTTCAAGTTTTTTTTATTACTTTAAGCACTTCCATCGCAACTTCTAGTGCTTGTTTTCCTTGCTCACCAGAAACAATAGGGTTTTGAGTTTGTCTCACACATTCGATAAAAGAGTCGATTTCAATTTTTAAGGGTTCCCCTTTTTCTAATGGAATATGGGACCAAATAATTTTTCCATTTTCTTTATGGTAAATTTTCCCGGACTGTTCAAGGTAATCCAAAGAGATATAAGAATCTGATTCAAAAACACGAATTTTACGCATGCGCTCTAAAGAAATGCGACTGGTCGTCAAATTTGCAATACAACCATTTTCAAACTCTAATCGTGCATTGGCGATATCTTCATAAGGACTTAAAACGGGTACGCCTACAGCTCTGATTTCTTTTACAGAAGACCGAGTCAGATGCAAGACAACATCAATGTCATGAATCATCAGATCTAATACAACACCCACATCTGTTCCCCGCTCAGGAAAAGGACTTAAGCGATGGCATTCAATAAAACGAGGAGAAACAAGCATTGTCTGAAGAGCTTTAAAGGCTGGATTATATCGCTCCACATGTCCGACTTGAAGTAAAAGACCTGCATCTTTGGCCATTTGAACAAGAGAGGAAGCCTGTTCCAGAGTTTGAGCAATAGGTTTTTCAACCAGAATATGAGCCTTCTTTTCTAAAAGGGTCTTAGCAACGTTAAAATGCTCTATCGTAGGAACAGCAACACTGGCTAAATGAATAGGGGTTGGCACTTCTTCTAAAGAACGATAGGCCTTTGTATCATATTTACTCGCAAATTTTTGAGCTCTCTCCAAATCAACATCCACAAGACCTACTAATTCAATCCCTTCATGTCCTGCATAAATCCGGGCATGCTCTTTACCTAAATGTCCAATCCCTATAACCACCGCTTTTAATCGTTCCATCATTTTCTAACCTTTATTGTTCATCACTTCTGGCGTTAATCCAACAATTGCAAGTCCCATCTTTCTTGCCTTCTTAAAAAAATCTTCTGAATCTAAAATCAAAGTCTTTCCTGCTTCCAAACCCAAAACAGAAATTTTTGCTTTCTCAAGAACAAGAAGTGTATCCAGCCCAACAACAGGGACATCATAACGCATGTCCTGAGAAGAACGTGCAACCTTCACAACAACGGCCCCTTTGCCTGAAAGATTTCCACCTCTCAATATAGCTTCATCCGTTCCCTCCATCCCCTCCAATGCGACCAGCACTCCCTTTTTCACAACCACCGTTTGTCCTGCTTCTAAATCAGCTAATTTTTTTGCTACTTTCCATCCATATTTCAAATCTTCCCATTCTTCATCGGAAGGTTCACAAGATGTTAATACCCCATCCTGAATTAATTGATCTTTCAAAAATTGAGTAGAATCCAAAAAGTTAAAACCCTCTTTTTCTAACTCTTGAATAAGGCCACCGAGTAAAGTTTTGGCATTTTTCTCACGAATTTTTTTAAAAAATCGAACTCCCTCAAGATCAAATTTCAAAGCTCCTAAAGTCAAACGATGAGGAATTTGCCCCACCATCACTAAATTTTTAATTTCTTTTTCTTTAAAAAATTTTTTAAGTTTTCCTAATTGCCCAAGTCCCAACCAAATCATCTCATCCACACATGACTCTAACTTAGGAGAGGTAATCCCTTTAAACCCTACCGCAATCACTCGAATGCCTGAGGACCGAACAGACTGCGCAACTTGGAGGGGGAAATTTCGATTTCCAGCAATAATTCCTAAAGAATTCATCCGTAATATATTCTCTACCAAATAGTTATGTTTTAATGAAATATAGAAATACCATGTATTTTCTCATAACATGTGTGATTTGACAATGTGGGATTTTAATGATCGAAGTTACTCAACAAGCGTGTTCTTGTGTACAACGGATAATGCGAGGTGGGCTACCAAGCAGCAGGACCCGTTGAATTTGTGAGAGATAGAATTCGATACTACGATCAAAAATAGGCGTTTCGGAGATACTAGCGAGAAATACCACGTTCAGAGGATTTCACAAATTGAATCAAATGATTCATCTCTAGAGAAGAAGGAATTTCTTTTTGAATTTTTTCCACAGCTTTAGGAATGGTGAGTCCTGATCGGAAAAGAATTTTGAAGGCTTTTTTAATTTCTTTTTGAAGTTCCGTGCTCATCCCACTTCGTGTCAGCCCGACTGTATTAATCGTATGAACCTTGCATGGATTACCATCGGCCATTGCAAAAGGAGGAACATCTTGAACAATTTTTGAGCATCCTCCAATAATCGCGAGTTTCCCTATTTTACAAAACTGATGAATTGCAGCCAACCCACCTAAAACAGCTCCATCCTCAATTTCAACATGTCCTGCTAAGGTCCCCACATTTGCAATCACGACACCATTACCCACACGACAATTATGGGCCACATGTGCATAGGCCATAATCCAGCAATCCTCACCTACAATTGTTTCAGAACCTTCACCTGTTCCACGATTGATAGTCACAAATTCTCGAATCACCGTTCTTGCCCCAATTTTGGCAAAAACTTTCTCGCCTTTGAATTTTTTATCTTGAGAGTCACTCCCGACAGAAGCCCAAGAATAAATATGTGCTTCGGCACCAATAAAGGTATCTTGCCCAATCACCACATGGGATTCAATACGCGCGGCTTTACCAATTTTTGAACCTGCCCCTACAATAGAAAATGGGCCTATCTCAACATCAGCATCAATTTCAGCGGTGGGATGAATAATCGCTCGTGAGTCAATCGCCATAAAGCTTACTCTCGATCTACAAGCGCAAACATGAGGTCAGCTTCGGCTGCAAGTTGATCGCCTACAAAAGCCTTTCCTTGAACCTGTCCTGTGCGACTGCGAGAACGCGTCAACTGAACTTCAAAGCGTAATTGATCACCTGGCACAACAACTCGACGAAATCTTGCATTGTCAATCGCCGTAAAATAAGCGAGTTTACCTTTTTGCTCTGCTTTGCTTAAAAGAAGTACCCCTGCAACTTGAGCCATGGCTTCCAGAATAAGAACTCCTGGCATAACCGGATGTCCAGGAAAATGACCTGCAAAAAAACTCTCATTCATTGTTACATTTTTAATACCAACTGCTTTGCCCGTTTGATCATCCATTTCAATCATACGATCCACCAAAAGAAAAGGATAACGATGCGGTAATATTTTCTGTATCTCAACAACATTCATGAGTATTTCAGCCATGTTAAAACCCCTTATGATTTCGCAAGTTCATAAGTATATGTTTCTAATCGAACCGCTTCTAAGACTCTCTTGGTTAATTGATAATTCATCGCATGCCCAGACTTAATCGCTAGAATATGAGCTTTGAGAGGATGGCCCAAAAGATAAAGATCCCCCATCAAATCTAAAATCTTATGACGGACACATTCATCCGGGAATCTTAATTTCTCTTTGCTGAAAATTGCATCTTTTCCCACCACCACCGCATTATCCAGACTTCCACCTTTAATCAAACCTTGATCCATCAAATACTCCACCTCATGATAAAAACAGAAGGTTCTGCAAGGCGAAATCTGTGAAATAAAACTTTTTTCATCAATATCTAAAGTATAAAACTGATCTTTGAGCATGGTCTCTTTATAAGAAAGACTGAAAGAGATTTTAAAACCATCATAGGGAATTGCCACCAACGTCACATCTTTTTCTTCATAATAAACAGGCTTGAGCAAACGGTAATATTGTTTGGGAGCAGCTAAATCTTCAATTCCAGCTCCTTGAATCATCTCTACAAAAGGCAAAGAACTTCCATCTCCGACAGGAGGTTCATTGGCATCCATTTCAATGATTAAATTTTCAATTCCTAAGCCCATCAAAGCAGCAAGAACATGCTCAACGGTATAAATTTTTACGCCTTGTGATTCAATCGTTGTCCCTCGTGTGAGTCCTACCACATGCTTTAAAGAAGCCTTCACTGCTGGACGATTGGGCAAATCTGTTCTTACAAACTCAATGCCATAATCAACCGGGGCTGGAAGAAAAGTAATCTTTGCCTTATTCCCCGTATGAAGAGCAATACCTGCATAACTCGCTCTTTTCTTAATTGTTCTCTGACAATAGGACATACTCACCTTCAATTTATGATTTTGATTCCAACTCTTTAATTTTTTTCTCAAGTTCTTTAATTTTGTCTGTCCACTTTTCTAAACGATGAATATAAGCTAAACTTCTCTTCCATTCTTGTAAAGGAACCGCTGGATATCCTCCATAAATGGCCCCTCCTGGAATACTATTGGAGACTCCTGCTTGAGCAGCAACAATCGCATGATCTCCCACTTCAATATGCCCCACCAGTCCCACTTGTCCTGCTAAAGTTACATGATGCCCAACTTTAGTAGTTCCAGAAATTCCAACCTGAGCAACCACAAGACAATGTTCACCAATTTCAACATTATGCGCAATTTGAACTAAATTATCAATCTTAGTTCCTTTACCAATCACTGTTTTCCCAAAACGAGCTCGATCAATCGAAACATTGGAACCAATTTCAACATCATCTTCAATGACAACGGTTCCAACTTGAGGGATTTTATGATGAATCCCTTTAACCGTTTCATAACCAAAGCCATCGCTTCCAATCACCGTCCCACTATGAATGATGACTCTGTTGCCAATCATCACTTTTTCACGAAGTGTCACATTGGGATAAACCAATGCATCAGATCCGATTTTCACGCCATGTCCCACAAAAGAACCAGCGCCAATGCTAACTTTATCACCGATTTGAACTTGATCCTCAATCACCACATGAGGACCTAAATTCACATCTTTTCCTAAAACAACGTCTTTGCCTATCACCGCTGTCGCGTGAATCCCTTTAGGGAAACCATTTTTTGCAGGGAAGAAATACTCCACAACTTTTGCAAAAGCTAAAGATGGACTTTCACATAAAATAACAGATTTTTCAGCAGGCGCCGGAACAGAAGAACCCACAAGAACAGCACTTGCTTTGGTTTCTTTAAGAAAAGAAATATACTTTGGATTAGCCAGAAAAGTAATATGTCCTTCTTGCGCTTCCTTAATTCCCGCAACACCATGAATCATCACTTGGCCATCGCCAACGAGAGATCCACCTACAATCTGTGCAATTTTCTGTAAAGAAAGTTCCATCTTTTTCCCAAACATAATCCATAAAGGTTAATAGGACCACTCATCACTCAAGCCCTATGACTTATTAATTACTGAGCCTCTGCTGGAGCTGCTTCTTTTTTCTTCGAAGCATCTTGTTTGGCTTTTGCATTCATTTTCTTGATCACTTCTGCAGTGATATCCAAGGCTTCACTTTTATAAAGTAACGCACGATCATTAAAAATGATTGTATATTTTCCATCTTTTCCGATTTGTTCAATCGTCACCTTAATATCATCAAAAATCTTCTTTAAGAGAAAATCTCTCTTACTTCTTAATTCACCTTTGGCTTTTTCGTCAAATTCTCTTAAAGCCTTTAATTTTCCTTCAATTACTGTCTCTTTTTCTTTTTTTGCTTCTTCACTTAGAAGTTCAGCTTCTTCTTTAAGCTTCTTAATTTCGTCAACATATGTAGCTCTTTCTGTTGTTTTAGCTTTTCCTTCTTCTTTCAATTTTGCGTCATTTTGTTTGGTGGTGTCATATTCATTAAAAACTTTTTCGACATCAACATAAGCCATTTTCATTTCTTCAGCACGAAGCATTCCTGTACTTGCAAAAACAGACAACACTAAAAACATCAATAACTTCTTCATAGCCCTCTCCTTTATTTTTTAATTTATTCGTATTAGAATGAATACCCAATATTAAAATCAAATCTTCCACTGCTACTTTGAAACTCATCCCGATCAATAGGCCAGCCATAATCCAGACGTATAGGGCCAATCGGAAGTTCAAGTCGAAGGCCAATACCTGCACCTGCTCTTAAATCTCCTAAATCAAACTTTCCATAATCCTCAAATGAATTTCCTGTGTCATAAAAAAAGGCTCCACGTACTTTTTCAATAATAGGGAAAGTCAATTCTGCTGTTCCTGCAATCATGGATTGACCCCCAATAGGCTCCCCTGTTGCATCCTTAGGGCCTACATCTCTAAATTTAAAACCTCGGATGGTATTGGCTCCTCCTAGAAAAAATCTTTCAAACAAAGGAACTCTAGGCGAATCTCCAAAATTATCCACTAAACCTGCTTGCCCACTGAACATCAAAACTAAATCCAAAGGCAAGGGGAAGAAAATACTATGCTTGGTAATATACTTGGTATAATCGCGATCAAAACCTAGAGGTCCGCCTGCTAATTCTGCACTGACTGCATTTCTCATGCCTCTTCTTGGATTGATCAAACTATCTCTTGTATCTCGTGTAATGCCTAACTCTACACTGCTTACATCGAAGGTCCCCGCTTCCTGTTTAATTAAATCTGAAGCATTGGCAGAAACATTTCGAATTTCGTCTCTTTCAAGTTTATAGGTTAAATCGGCTCGAACAAATTCCATCAACTTTTTCCCTAAACGAAGATCTCCTCCGGTTCTTCTTTCATCGTACACATCACTCAAAAACCGGCTGTCGCGACGATATAAATCTACTCCAAAAGAAATCGGACGATCAAACAACCAGGGCTCTGTCCAACTGATAATATAATCCTGACGTTTGGTTCCAACCTGAGCACGCATACGAAGCTTTTGCCCATCTCCTGTAAAAGTAGGAAAATTCATCCAGTCAAAATTTTTCTGAGTTAATTCTACGAACCCAATTAAATTATCAATCGAACTAAACCCCGCTCCAAAACCAATTTCACCTGTTTTGGTTTCTTCAACATTGACCAAAAGATTTTTCTTTTGAGAATCTTCTGTGGGTTCAATATCCATGAAGACATTTTTAAAATAACCCAAATTCATCAAGCGTTCTTGGCTGCGACGAATTTTAACGCCATTAAAAACTTCTCCAGGTTTCACAGCAAGTTCACGGCGAATAACAATGTCTTTGGTTTTGGTATTACCCTGAATTTTAATTTGTTCAAGATAAGAAATAGTGCTTTCCATAATAGAGAAAAGAATATCGATTTTCTGAGTCTTCTCATTAAAAACAGTTTCAGGACGAATCACTGCATCGACATAACCACGCGCTAAATAATAGTCCCGCACTGCATTCATATCTGTTCTTAATCGATCAGGACTAAAAATCTGGCCTGTTTTCATTTTTAGAGACTTTATAATATCTTCGGTGGGGAAAGTCTGATTTCCCTCTATTACTGTTTGGCCTACATAATAAAGAGAGCCTTCCGTCACATAGACAGTGATAATCATCTTCGATCCATTTTTTTCATAGCTGGTTTTGATGTCATCGATTTTTGCATCAATGTAACCTTGAGACCGATAATACTCAACCAACCGCTCTTGATCTTCCTCAAAAACGTCTGACTTAAAAACACCTCCAAAGAAAATGAAAGGTTTTCTTGTTTTCATTACTTTTCGCAATTTTTTGGAACGAATGGATTTATTGCCAACAAAATCAACTCTGCCAATCTTGACTCTGGCTCCCTCTTGAACATGAATCACAATAGCTGCATGGCCAATTTCTTTATCAATGCTCAGAGAATAATCTACTTTTGTATTGGGATAACCTTTATCACGATAAAATTCTTTGATCGTTTGAACATCTTCTTTGAGTTGAGTTTCATTAAGACGATCTCCAATGTTACCGCGTAATTTCTTCTTCAATTTTTTATCTTTAAATTTCTTATTTCCTTCAAACACAATTTCTTTGATGATTGGTTTTTCAATCATGTAAAAAGTGATGTCCCATCCACCTAAGCCTTCTTTCACATCAATTTGAATGTCCGAAAAATATCCCATCGCATAAAGCCGCTTTAAATCATCATCTAAATCTGTTTGTAAAAAGTTTGAACCTTCTCGTGTCTTAATTCTGGAACGAATCAAATCCGTATTCACAGAGCGATTCCCTTTAATTTCAACTTTTTTTACCATTCTTTCTTTGTCTTCTTCAGCAAACGAAGAGAATGGAGTTAAAGAAGAAATGAAGAAACTAAGAACGATTAGAATTCGGATTATTTTCGTCATCTTACCCCTCTTTTGGACTATAATTTTCGAAACGGGTGTAATCACTTAAAAAAGTTAGTTTTACATCTCCTGTGGGACCATTTCGCTGCTTCGCGATAATCACTTCAGCCTCACCCGGAGAATCTTCTGGGTTATAATACTCTTTACGCAATAAAAGTACCACCAAATCTGCATCCTGTTCAATGGCTCCTGATTCACGCAAATCAGACAAACGAGGACGATTGTCTGGACGATTTTCTGCTGCTCGATTCAGCTGAGAAAGAACAATCACAGGAACATTCAATTCTCGGGCTAAAGCTTTCAGAGAGCGACTGATTTCTGAAATCTCCTGCTGGCGATTTTCAGATCTACCCCCAAAAGTTTGCATCAATTGCAAATAATCAATTACCACCATACGAATATCAAAAGCAGCTTTAAAACGTCTCGCCTTTGCTCTGAGTTCCGTTACAGAAATACCCGGCGTATCGTCAATGTAAAGTGGAGCTTCTGAGAGAACGCTTGCAGAATTTACAAGTTGCGGCCAATCTTTTTGAGAAAGAAAACCTCGCCGTACATGTTGCAAATTGACTCTGGCATGTGAACACAAGAGTCGCTGTACCAACTGATCTCTGGACATTTCTAGACTGAAAACAGCCACCGGTACTTTTTCTTTCACAACCACATTTTCAGCAATATTCAAAGCTAATGCGGTTTTCCCCATCGAAGGACGTGCTGCAATAACAATCATATCTGAGGCTTGAAGCCCTGATGTTTTCTCGTCAAAATCGGTATAACCTGATGCAAGCCCTGTCAAAGCACCTTTGCGATGATAGGCACTCTCAATGGACTCCATACTTTGACGAACCAAATCTTTAAAAGAATAACTGCCATTGACTCGAGAGCGATTCTGAACAATATCAAAAATTTTCTGTTCAGCCCCATCCAAAAGCTTATCGACTTCCTCAGATGAATGATAACAATTGGAAATAATTTCTGTTGAAGCATGAATCATGCTGCGAAGAATGGCCTTTTCCTTCACAATACGAATATATTCTTGAACATGAGCTGAAGTAGGAATAGCCTGAGCAATAGAAGCTAAAGCACTGGCTCCACCGATAGACTCTATCTGATTTGCTTTAGTCAAATGTTCTGTAAGAGTGATTAAATCAAGTGGGCGATTTTGGTCATACAAAGCAATAAGCCCCTGAAAAATTCTACGATGAGATTCCAGATAGAAGTTTTCTGGTCTTAAACCTTCAACAATATCGGGAACGGCATCTCGATCCAACAGCATCGAGCCCAACACACCAATTTCAGCATCAATATTTTGAGGCGGTAATCTCTCGATGGGGGTGTCGGTGAGTACTTTCATACTGAACAGAAAACCTTTTCAAAATGAGTCTGCTGAAAAAAAATCACTGATTGTAGGCTGATCAAAAAGCCTAAGATACGAGGCACACGCAAGTGACTGAGGAGGCGTATGTTTCTGATACGCCGCACAAAGAAACGCAGCGTGTAACGAAGCAGATTGGGCTTTTTCATCGGCCTACTAGTTTTGCTTAATAACGGAAACTTTCAATGCCGCTTCAACTTCTGGATGTAACTTAACTGCAACAGAAAATTCTCCTAAAGTTTTAATAGGCTCACTCAAAACAATTTTTCTGCGATCAATTGAAACTCCGGCTTTTTGAAGTGCTTCTGCAATATGCGTACTTGTCACTGCTCCAAAAAGTTGATCCTGTTGTCCTACTTTCATTGAAATTTGGCACTCCAAAGCCTGTAAACGATCTCGCAAAGCTTGAGCCTCTTCAGTAATCTTTTGTTTTTCTTTCTCTCGAGATTTTGCAATACCTTTGGCCATCTCTACTGCGCCCTTATTTGCAACCATCGCAAGCTTTCGAGGAAAAAGAAAGTTACGAGCATAACCTTCAGAAACCTTTACAACTTCTCCTGCTTGGCCCAAAGTCTTCATACTTTCTAACAATAGAACTTCTATCATAAAATAATCCTTAAAATTTTATTGATCTATTACAGAAGGGATCAATGCAATGTATCTGGCTCTTTTGACAGCCTCGGCGACTTGACGTTGATGATGGGCACAATTGCCAGTAATTCTTCGAGGAATAATTTTACCTCGCTCCGTCAAATTTTTTCTAAGCCGAATTGAATCTTTATAATCAATTTTTTCAACATGGTCGACACAAAATCGACATCGTTTCTTGCGAATGATTTTTTCTTCACCCCCGCGCTCACGATCAAATTTTCGATCGGGTCTTTCAGGTCTCTCAGGTCTTTCAGAACGTTCAAAATAAACCATAAATCAATCCTTCCTTAAGTAATAAAATTTCAAAAATTAAAACGGAATATCGTCTTCCGCCTGTTCTTCAACAGCTTCTGCTACTACTTCTTCTTTTCCAGATTCAGCTGCTTGACCTGCACTCGCCGCACCTTTAGCGGGGGCTTTACCCAAAAACTGAATTCGATTGGCTTGAACCTTTAAACGGCTTCGCTTCTCTCCTTCTTTTGTCTCCCATGCATCCAACTGCAATCTTCCTTCAACCAAAATAGGGGAACCTTTTGTCAAATACTGAGCTGCCGTTTCTGCCTGGCGACCCCAAACGACAATATCGACAAAACAAACTTCTTCTTTTTTCTCTCCTGTTTTACTCAAATAAACACGGCTGGTTGCAAGACCTATATCGGCCACAGATTGACCTCCAGCAGTATACCGTACTTCAGGATCTCTTGTTAAGCGACCCACTAAAAAAACACGATTCAAATCAGCCATAAACCCCCCCTTACCTAATAATATGGAAGTTAGGAGAAAAATTTACTTTAGTTTTCCAGCAATAAAAATCTCAACACTTGAGGGGTTGTCCTAAATTTCTTCTCTAGCTTAGTGACTGCCTCTGAAGGAGCTTGGAAATTAAGCACCGTATAGATTCCTTCGCGTTGTCCTTTAATCTGATAAGATAAAACGCGTTTACCTTGAATTTCTCGAGAGACAATTGTTCCCCCGCCTGTAACTAGATCTGCCTCAAAACTTTTTACTAAAATCTCAGTATCAGCGTCAGGTGCTGTTGCTTCTAAAATGACCATTGCTTCATAATTC
>JAYRIK010000003.1:0-1856 GCA_041906865.1 Candidatus Auribacterota bacterium | reverse complement strand
TTCATCATCTCCACGAAGTAACACGTAAGGAACTTCTAATTTATTGGCCCTTCGAAGTTGTGATTTTAAACTTTTGGAATCATAATCCATTTCACAAGCAATGCCCAGTGCTCTTAATTTATTTCTCAACGCAAAATTTGCTTCAAAAGCCTTTTCACCGAGTGCAGCAAGAAAGAGAAGTGCAGATTTAGGACGCCCTTCTTGAGGGAAATGATCTCCTAAAGCCAAGATGATTCGTTCCATTCCCATGGCAAAACCCACAGCTCCCAAAGCAGGCCCGCCCATAGATTTTACAAGTCCATCATAACGTCCCCCTGCCGCAACCGCATCTTGAGCACCTAAAGAAGAATGCGTTACTTCAAAAATGGTTCGAGTGTAATAATCAAGTCCTCGGACCATTTTTGGTGCAAGCTCAAAAGAAATCTGAAGTTGATTTAAAAAGTACTTCACTTGAGAAAAATGATTTTGACAAGGCTCACATAAAACATCGGGAAGCAATGGGATTTGATCTAAAAGTTTTTGACATTTCTCATTTTTACAATCCAGAACCCGTAAAACATTTTTTTCAAAACGTCTCTGGCAATCTTCACATAATTCGGAAAACTTCTCTTTCAAAGACTCACGCAAAACTTGTGTGTATTTGGATTTACAGTCAGAACAACCCACACTGTTGATTTTAAAACGAGCGCCTGTTAGCCCAATGGAATCCAACAAATTTTTCAAAAGATCTAAAACTTCTGCATCCACTGCAGGATGAGAACTTCCCAACACTTCAACTCCAATCTGATGAAATTGACGCAAGCGCCCTGCTTGAGGTCTTTCATGTCGAAACATAGGGCCAATGTAAAAAAACTTATGAAAACGATCTTCTTGATCCATTTGATGTTCTAAGAAAGCTCGCACCACTGGGGCCGTTGCTTCAGGCCTTAAGGTAAGACCCGCTCCCTTTTCTTCGGGGATGGTATACATTTGTTTTTCAACAATATCGGAAGTCTCCCCAACAGAGCGGATAAAGAGTTCTGTGCGTTCGAAAATAGGAGTTCTCAATTCTTCAAAGCCAAATTGTGAAAAAATGCTTCGAGAACGGTTTTCTAGAAAATGCCATTTCCAAATTTCGCAAGGCAAAATATCATTGGTACCTCTGACCGCCTGCATTCTCATGTTGTTTCCTTCTCGCCCATAATCTCAGGTGTTATCTTAAAATGAAGTTTTACAAGTTTAGAAAATTCTTCTTTCCCTAATTTTTTAAAAAGAGTTTTTGCTATTTCTTGAGCTTGTGCCCCTGCTCCTCTGGGAATTTCTGATCCAACATTTTTCCCCAATTCTTTCATACGATCTAAAAATTCTTGTCGAGCTAAAATGGAAGCTGCAGCCACTGCTAAATCTTCTTCACCGTGATGCCTTTGTTCCAGTTGAATCTTCTTCCCTTTTTCCATCAACGCATTTAAAACAAGATGCTTGCCCCCAAATTGATCTAAAACAACACGGTCACATTCTACTTTCTCTAAAAGATTTTCTATCGTACGTGCATGTCCCCAAGCCAAAAGACGATTTAGATTTTTAATCTTAGTATAAAGAGCGTTATACCGTTCAGGACCAATCGTCACAAGAGAAAAAGGACATAATCCTTTAATAACCTTGCTTAATTTCCCAATCGCTACACTGGAAAGCTTTTTACTGTCTTTAACGCCTAAATCAACCAGTTTTCCTAATTGTTCTTTTTCAACTACGGCAACCTTTAACCCTAATTGAGCTCCACGGATAGCGGCCACGTATCCGCCGGGTCCACCCCCGATAACGACAACGTCGTACATAATGAACATACTCTGTATTTTCCCCATAGTAACACCAAATTA
>JAYRIK010000002.1:0-12470 GCA_041906865.1 Candidatus Auribacterota bacterium | reverse complement strand
TTGTTGCTTCAAACCAAACCTTAATTTTAGAACCTGGGACTGCATCTTGTTTTAAACGAAATTGTGGAATAAAAAAACTATGAATAACATCTTTTGAAGTGAGTTCAACCAATACTTTTTTACCAACAGGGATATGCAACTGATTCAAAGTAGTAATACCAGATTCTGGGTAGGTAATATTCCAGGCAAATTGTTGGGCTTGAATCTCTAATTGAAGATCAGGATGAGCAGGTATCTGAGATCTGATTTCACTCCAAACCCCCTGGCTTCTCAACATTAGAAAAACCAAAATCGCAGCGGGTATAAGCGTCCATATGATTTCAAGCTTGGTATTGCCATGAAAAAATCGAGCTTTGCCCTGACCACGATCCCGATAACGAATGGCAAAGAAAAGAACAGCACCTTCAACGATAAAAAACATGATGCCAGTGATGGCTAGAATAATATAGAAGAGATGATCAACTCTTCCGCCATAGGTAGAAATATTTTCAGGAAGCCAACCTGTGAACATAAATGATTTGCCTAATTCCAATGTTCGATGAATTATTCTGTCGCCTTAAATCCAAAATCAACGGGTTTGACTTCTCCCCCTTCAGCAACAGTCACATTTTGTGTCTGCGTTCCATATTTTTCATGCCAAGCTTCAATCACATAATTGCCTGCAGGTAAATTCTTGATCTCAAAAGTTCCTTCATCGCCTGTTACAGCAAAGAAAGGATGTGTGAAAACACCTGCATAAGCATTCATCCAAGGATGCACTTCACAAGCGAACTTCACCATTTTAGCCTGTTCAAATTTTTGTTCTAGTTCCAACCCCTTGAAAGGCATGGCCAGATTAAAAAGAGAATCTTCTTTGGTTTTTGCATGAACGTTATGAAGGGTATCGTCACTGTTGACAACTTTTAAAGTCTGTCCTACCTGAATACCAAATACATGAGGGAAATATTGACAGCCTTTCTGATTCATTGTGACTGCCTCACTAGGAACATCAAACTTCTTATCGCCAAGTCCTTCTTTGACATATACCAAAACATTTTTAAGCGTCCCATTTTTATTCACAACTACTTTTTCTGTAAAAGCCTCGGCAGAATGCTGCATTTGACACACAGGATCCGCATCCATCTTGATGGATTCTTGACTGGGAGGATTACCTTCAAAAGCGACCTTCCCTGTGACATTCACTGAAAAAGCGTTTAAACCACTGAATATAAAAATTGAAACTGCAAAAAGTATTCCTTTGAAATCTTTCATAAAAATCTCCTCTTTCATTAATTTTTTAGATCCATCTAAATTGAGACGGGAATCATATTAAATCCCCCCCATGGTTTCAACTAAAAAAGAACCTGCTTTACCCAACAAAAATTGATTGCTATAATTTGAAAGGAGCAAGTGCCTACCATGAGAATGGAAAAAGCCCTTTCAAAAGCTCAAAAAGACTTTCCTCTACGAGGAACAGCCCCTCTTAAAAATATCTTAAGTCAAATCGATCAACATCACCCACATATTTTATCTCAAAAAATTAGAGATCTCGGATTAAAATTAGAAGGTTCTGTTCTCGAAAGCCTCATTCAAAAACTATTTAAAGAATTAGAAGCCTCCGGCATTTCTTTTAAACCTGCTTGCTATCTCTCTAATGAATGGGGATGCCCTCATGGTATCCCCGCTATTGGGATTCCCTTCTATCTGGTCGATCATGAGCTTTCTAAAATTGAACGTGAGACGATGCATGAGATCGAGGGAGAAAACGAAGATGAGATCATGAAGATTTTGCGGCATGAAGCAGGACATGCTTTTAATTATGCTTATCAACTCTATAAAACGACCGCATGGCGTAAAATTTTTGGGAAAATTTCTGAACCCTACAGTGATCACTATCGCCCGAATCCTTTCAGCAAAAAATTTGTGAAGCATCTAGATAACTGGTATGCCCAGAAACATCCTGACGATGATTTTGCAGAAACTTTTGCAGTATGGATTACACCCGATTCTGATTGGCATAAGCGCTACAAAGGTTGGGGTGCCTACAAAAAATTGGAGTATGTTAGTGAAGTCGTACGAAAACATGGAGGCAAACCCTCTAAAGTCACCTCTCTGGATCTTGACCAGCCTGTTGAGAAAATGGATATCACTTTGGAAGAGTATTACGCCTCGAAACTTGAAGAAGTCAGCGATGAACTTCCAGAACGATTTGACCCAGATTTGATTGAAATTTTCTCTAAAGAAACGTCCAACGTTTTACGAGCAGAAATTTTCATTCAAGAACACAAAACAAATCTCATCAATACCATCTCAAATTGGACCGGAGAAAAAAAATATATTGTTCGCATGCTTTTAAGCAAACTTTGCGAACGCACCCAAGAGTTAAACCTTTTTGTTCTGGATTCAGACAAAGACAAAATGTATGCACATCTTTTAACCTATTGCACGACCTTGACCATGAACTATCGATATTTAGGGAGATTTTTTATTTACTAAGAGTTATCCGGCAAGAAGGAGAGTCTCTATGAAAAAACTCAATATCACAATTCTGGCCAACAAAGCGCTTTCTCCAGAAGATCCCGGCTATGAAAAAATGGAAAAAGACTGGGATGAAGTGGAGCATGATATTTCAGACGCTTTGACTGCAAAAGGACATACCCCCCATATTTTAGGGATTAAAGAAGATGTAAAAGCTTTTTTTGAAGGATTAACTCAGCAAAAAACAGATATTGTTTTTAATGTTTGTGAAGCCTTTAAAGATAATTCCCATCTTGAAATGCACATTGCTGCTGTACTTGAACTTTATGGGCTTAGATACACGGGATCCGGGCCTCAAGGCTTACTCTTAGGGCAGAATAAAGGACTCACCAAGGAAATTCTGGCCTATCATGGAATCAAATTTCCCAATTTTAAAATTTTTGCTCCAGGAGCTTCTGATCCACGCCCATCCGATCTTAGATTTCCGCTTATTGTAAAACCTTTGAAAGAAGACGCTTCTATTGGGATCAATGGAAATTCAATCGTAAAGAATGATGATCAATTAATGGAAAGAATCCATGACATTCACGGAAAATTTAATCAAGAAGCCATTGTCGAAGAATACATTGAGGGAAGAGAGTTTTATGTGGGCATGATAGGCAATGAAAAATTAGAGCCTTTGCCTCTGATTGAACTTGATTTTGCAAATATCCCCGACAACAAACCTAAGGTTTATAGTTACCGTGCAAAATGGGATGCAAAATATAGGAAAGAAAAGGGCATTAAAAGCATCTTTCCAAAAGATATTTCTGAAGAACTGATTCAAAAAATTTATCAAACCTGTCAAACAGCCTATCATGCTTTAAGTTTTCGCGACTATGGTCGAATGGACATTCGAGTCACGCATGATCATGAAGTCTATATTATTGAAGGTAATCCCAATCCTTACATCGCCAAAGATGAAGACCTTCCTGATGCCGCTGAGAAAATGGGAATTTCGTACGAAGATTTTATTGAAAAAATCCTGCAATTTGCTTGGGAAAGATATAAATCCTGCGAAAAATAACTCCACACACAAACATCAAAAAAAACTCCATGACTAGAAACCTCTCAAAAAGGATTCAGACATGTTTTTATAGTCCCCTTAAGGGGATGTAAGGCGCCTGCAAGCGACTGCGGAGGCGTACGTTTTTAATGGTACGCTGCACAAAGAAGCGCAGCAGGCAGCACAGCAGTCCTTTAGGGCAACGTAGCAGATGACCTTTTTCAGAGGTTTCGAAGCTGACAAAAAAAATACCCCACCTATGCCGTTAGAAAGACCTCTTTTGCGCAAAACCTCATTCATGTGGGTTCACTATGATCTACTTCGGACTACTCCGATTTTCACCGGAGCCTGTCATCCATAAATCAGGCAGCGTTCCCCGCTTTTCTTTTGTTGGCTAAAAGATATGTCTTCCCGTGACGTACACTGCAGGGTATCTTTTTTAAATTCAATTTTAAAAGAGCAAGAAATTCAGAAAACCACAACGCTTATGAGTAATATTTTCGACCTCTTTTTTAAGAAAAGCAAGTATTTTTTGAAAATTTTTAATTAGAGAGACTGCTTATTTTAAGAAGGATTTAAAGAACCAAAAAGTATAAGTTTTTAGGTTGGTCTACCGAAACTGACAGCCTAAATTTTCAGTCAATTTAGATTTGATCTGATTTTCAAAGGCAGCTACTTCTTCTTCTCTTAATGTTCCCTCCAAAGAGCGGAAACATAAAGAAAAAGCCAAACTCTTCTTCCCCTGAGGAACCTGACTTCCTTGATAAACATCAAAAACTTTTACAGCTTCTAAAACAGAAGGAGCATTTTGATAAATTATTTTCAAGACTTCATCATGCGTCACCTGTTGATCTAAAATTAAAGCAATGTCTCGGGTGACACCCGGATATCGAGGAAGTTCAGAAAATCGGGGATTTTCTCCAGAACTTTTCAAAAGTTTCTCTAAATGAATCTGGGCCATATAAACTTTTTGTTTTAAATCAAAATTTTTGGAGATATCGGGATGAATTTCGCCTAACCATCCTACTGAATTTTGATTTAAAAAAATTTCTGCCGAACGACCTGGATGAAAAGTTTCATTTTGGCCTTGTTGATATTTCACTTTATCCAATCTTAAAATTTTAAAAAATTCTTCGACAATCCCTTTTAAATAAAAGAAGTCTATCTCTGTCTCCTCTTTCCAAGGGCCGCCCACTTTTCCCATCATCGCCAAACCAAGATGAGCAGATTCTTCTCGAGGAATTGAAAAACAAGATCCGATCTCAAACTGACGAACATTAAGATTCTGATGGTGTTCATTCAAAGCCAGACTGCGTAAAAGATTTGGGATTAGACTTGTTCTTAAATGAGACAAATCCTGACGAACTGGATTAATCAATGAAGGGGCTGTCTCTACAGGAACTTTTGCTTTTTTTAAGTAATCTGGTGAGATAAAACTATATGTAATCGCTTCCGAAAGTCCTAATCCCTGTAAAATATTTTTTGAACGTTGCTGTAAAATATGTGAACGTGAAAAAATTTGATTCTTTTCATCAAATTGAATCACAGGAGAAACAGCAGGGACTTTCTCGTATCCCCAAATCCTCACAATTTCCTCAATTAAATCAACTTCCCTTTCCAAATCAGGTCGATAAAGAGGAACTTGAACAAACCATATTTCATTTGATTGTTTCTCAATCTGAAAATCTAATTTTCCAAAAATCTGTTCCATCTCATTTGACGAAATTGGAGCACCTAAAATGTTTTGGCACCGTTTGGGGCGAAAATTGATTTTGCGAAAAGAAATCTTTTGAGGATACACATCTTGAATTTCTGAATCTAGAACTCCACCTGTCACCTGTTGAATTAAAAAACAAGCTCGATCCAAAGCTTCTTTTAAACCCATCGGATCCACTCCTCTTTCAAATCGATAAGAAGATTCGGAACTTAAAAACAAAGCCTTAGATGTCTTGCGAATGGTCTTGGGGTCAAAATAAGCACATTCAAGAAAAATGTTTTGAGTGTTTTCATCTACTTGCGTTCCTTTGCCGCCCATAATGCCCGCTAACGCAATGGAACGACTCTTATCTGCAATAACCAGCATAGAAGAATTGAGAGGTCTCTCTATGTCATCCAAAGTCAGAAGTTTTTCTTCTGGTTTTCCCCAACGTACCAAAATTTCATTGCCTTGAATTTTCTCAAGATCAAACGCATGCATGGGATGCCCAAGCTCCAGTAAAATAAGATTAGTAACATCCACTACATTATTGATCGACCGTTGTCCCATACGCTCCAGTCGCTGTTTCAACCAATGAGGAGAAGGACCTATTTTGACATTTTGAATAATACGTCCCATATATCGAGGACAGGCGTCAGGGACTTCAATCTTAACTTGCATCTTTTTAGAAGAATTTTTTTGATCTATTTTTAAATCACTTTGGGGAGCACAAAGTTTTTGACCCGTCATTGCAGCAATTTCTCGAGCAATCCCTCGAATGCTTAAGGCATCCGGTCTATTGGGAGTCACATTTAAAACTAAAGCGGTATCTTGAAGTTTTAAAGCATCGACAATATCTTTTCCCAAAGGAAGATCTTTTGGTAAAAGCCATATTCCCTTAGCATCATTGGAAAATCCGAGTTCATTTTCAGAACAAAGCATACCTTGAGAAAATTCACCTCGAATTTTTGAAGAGGTAATTTTTTTATCTCCTGGAAGTTGAGCGCCATCTAGAGCAACTGGAACAAAATCTAAAGGAGAAATATTTTTAGCCCCGCAAACAATGCGCAAAGTCTCTTTTCCGATATTAACCTGGCATAAAGTCAGACGATCCGCATTGGGATGAGGTTGAATTTCAAGGATTTGGCCTATGACCACTTTAGAAAAATTTGCGCAGAATTCTTCAACAGCCTCTACTTCAAAACCTGCCATGGTCAGTCCATGGCAAAGTTCTTCTGTTGAGAAATCCCAATCCACAAATTCACGTAGCCAACTTAATAAAACTTTCATAATAACTTTCTTTAGAATTGCCTTAGGAAGCGTTCATCATTTTCAAAAAACAATCGAATATCATTAATCCCATATTTCAACATCGCAATTCGCTCAACACCCATACCAAATGCAAAACCTGTATACTTTTCTGAATCATATCCTACCGATTCAAGAACTTTAGGATGTACCATGCCCGCCCCTAATACCTCTAGCCAGCCCCTCGAAGAACAGACACGACAGCCAGAACCTTCACAAACTGAACAAGAAACATCGACTTCAGCGCTGGGCTCAGTAAACGGAAAAAAACTGGGACGAAAACGAAGTTTGGCCTTATCACCAAAAATCTTTTTAGCAAAATAGGTCAGAATAAATTTTAAATGACTAAAACTTACATTCTCATCGATCAAAAAACCTTCTATTTGATGAAACATAGGCGAATGAGACACATCCACTTCATCCCTGCGATAAACTCTACCTGGAGCAATAATACGAAGCGGAGGTTTACGCTCTTTCATCACATGAATTTGAATCGGTGAAGTATGCGTTCTCAACAAAAGTTCATTGGAAAGATACAGGGTATCTTGCATATCCCGCGCGGGATGATCTTTGGGAATATTTAAGGCCTCAAAATTATAATAATCTGTTTCAATTTCTGGGCCTTCTTCAATCGAAAAACCAATTTGTACAAAGGCTTGAATGATTTCATCTCTTACTTGTGTAAGGGGATGTAAATGCCCATAGTTTTTAGAGAGACCTGGCAAAGTAACATCTAAGGTTTCTGATTTAAGTTGAATGTTTCTTTGATGAGATTCTAGTTTGAGCCGTGTGGTTTCAAGAAGTGATTCGACTTTGGCTTTACCCGCATGAATCAACTGTCCCACTTGAGGTCGTTCTTCAGAAGAAAGGGTTCCTAGCTGTTTTAAAAGTTCTGTAATCAGACCCTTGCGGCCTAAAAAATGAACTCTTTTGTCTTCTAAGGAATCCAAGGTAGAGAGTTGTGGAATAGCTTTCTGGGCATCCGCTACAATGCCATCAATTGTCTTCGTCCATGTCTCAACAGATTGATTCATATGAAAAATCGTATGTCGCAAATTTAACTTCGTACTTCGTATCTCGTTACTTAAATCTTATTTAGCTTTTAACGAACTACAAAATACGATATGCCCCCACCAAAGGCGGATGCGTCTCTGGTGCAGAAATACGAGATACGAATCATGACTTTCTAAAGAGATTTCTTAGCTGTTTCGACAAGACTGGAAAAAACTTCCTTTTGATTCACAGCTAAATCTGCAAGAATCTTACGATTCAAAACAATGCCAGCTTTTTTTAAACCAGAAATGAATTTGCTGTAAGAAATTCCTAATTCCTTACTAGCTGCACTAATTCTCGTAATCCAAAGACCTCGAAAATCTCGTTTCTTGGCAAGACGATCACGGTAAGCATAGCGAAGCGCTTTGAGAAGCGTGAATGTAGCTAGCTTATAATTGCGACGGGCATTGTAAAAACCCTTAGCTAGTTTTGTTTTCTTTTTTCTCCTCGCACGTCCGGCTGGAGCATTTGTAGAGCGCGGCATATGTTATTTCCTTATCTAAACTTTATTAAAATCTACATATCTTCAAAAAAAATCATTATCACTTCGGATTCATCAAGTAGGCTAACTACCCATTGGGAAGAAGACGTTTGATGCGACCTACATCTGAAGGATCAACAACCTTAGATCCCCTTAAGGTAAGCTTTCTCTTCTGTTTTTTATGGGCCATCAAATGACTTCCAAAAGCACTGTAACGAAGAACCTTACCGGTTCCTGTAATTTTAAATCTTTTTTTTGCACCTTTATTCGTCTTAATCTTTGGCATAAAATTTTCCTTATTTCTTTACGCACCTGCCGGATGAGCCACCTTACCACGGCCTGGAGCAATCGTCATAATCATACTTCGACCCAAAAGTTTAGGATACTGTTCCACAGCTCCTACTTCAGCAACATCATTGGTTAAACGATCGAGAAGCCGTTTTCCAAATTCCATATGGGCCATTTCACGCCCTCGAAACATCATGACTGCTTTAACTTTGTTACCCTTTTGCAAAAACTCTACAATGTGTCTCAACTTTACTTCGTAATCATGATTTTCAATATTGGGGTGAAACTTCATTTCCTTAATCTTCACCACATGCTGCTTTTTACGAGCCTCTTTCTCCTTACGTGTCTGCTCATAGCGAAATTTTCCAAAATTAATAACACGGCAGACAGGAGGATCCGCATCTGGAGCAACTTCCACCAAATCAAGACTGCGGCTTACGGCCAAAGCCAAAGCTTCTTCTTTAGTAAGAATACCTACTTGCCGACCTTCGTCGTCAATCGTCCTCACCTTGGGAGCACGAATTTCTTGATTCACTCGAACATGCATTATCGGAAAAACCCAAACCACCTTTCCTAATAGAATTTAAAGTGCGAGAAAGGTATCATAAAAGAAATTTCAATGCAATGAGAAAACTAAAAGGTCTTCTTTTGTATTTCTTCGGCAAGTTTTTCTAGAAAAGCAGCGATAGCCATTGTCCCTAAATCACCCTTTTTTCGATCCCGCACCGCTACCGTTGCAGCTTTTTCTTCTCTATCCCCTACCACCAACATATAAGGAACCTTTTCAACCTGGGCTTCTCGAATGCGAAAACCTATTTTTTCAGCCCTATCATCTAATTCAAAACGAATACCATATTTCAGCAATTGCTCTGCAATGCTTTTTGCATAAGGGATTTGTGCCTCAGTAATCGGAAGAATCTTCACTTGAACCGGCGCTAACCATACCGGGAAAGCTCCCCCAAAATGCTCAATTAGAATTCCTAAAAACCGTTCCATGCTTCCCCACACAGCACGATGAACCATCACCACCGGATGATGCTTCCCATCGGAGGCCACATAAGTTGCTTCAAAGCGCTCAGGCAAATTAAAGTCCACTTGAACCGTTGGACCTTGCCAACCTCTTCCTAAAGCATCCACTAATTTAATATCAATTTTAGGACCATAGAAAACGCCTTCACCTGGATCAATTTTATAGGGAATATTTTTTACTTTGAGTGCATCTTCTAAGGCCTTTGTCGCCTGATCCCATCTTTCAATGGTTCCTGTAAATTTTTCCGGACGCGTGCTCACAGCCACTTCATATTTAAATCCAAAGGTTTTCATCATAAAATCGACTAAATCCAAAACATTTTGGATTTCGTCTTGAAGTTGTTCAGGTGCGCAAAAAATATGAGCATCATCTTGAGTAAATCCCCTGACCCGCATAAGGCCATGAAGAACCCCCGTTCTCTCAAAACGATAAACGGTTCCCAACTCTGCAAAACGCAAAGGAAGATCTCGATAACTTCTCACCCCCGACCGAAACATCAGAATGTGGCCTGGGCAATTCATCGGCTTGGCAACATACTGAACTTCTTCTAATTCCATGGCGGGATACATGTTCTCGCGATAATAATCCCAGTGACCACTTTGCTTCCATAAATCAACACGAGCCACATGAGGCGTATAAACAAATTCATACCCACGGCGAAAATGTTCATCTCTCCAAAAGGTTTCTAAAATCCAACGAATACGTCCACCCTTAGGATGCCAGAAAATAAGACCTGGACCCGCCTCTTGATGAATGCTAAAAAGACCTAATTCTTTACCCAATTTACGATGGTCTCTGGCTTTAGATTCTTCAATTTGTTTTAAAAAGTCATCTAATTCTTTTTGAGAAGGAAATGCGGTCCCATAAATTCTTTGAAGCATTTTATTTTTTTCATTTCCACGCCAGTAAGCACCCGCCACACTTAAGAGTTTAAAAGCCTTTAGCTTGCCCGTGCTCTTTAAATGAGGGCCACGACAAAGATCTAAAAACTCACCTTGTTCATAAAGACTGACTTTGTCGTCTTGAATACCTTTGAGAATTTCTACTTTGAAAGGCTCTTTCATTTCTTCAAAAATTTGAATGGCTTCCAAGCGAGGGATTTCTTTACGGACAAAGGAGAAGTTTTCATCTTTGATTTTGATCATTTCTTGTTCAATACGAGCAAGATCTTCAACAGAAAAGGGATGCTCTAAATCAAAATCATAATAGAAGCCCGTTTCAATGGCAGGGCCAATGGCAATCTTTGTCCCAGGGAAAAGCCGCTTCACAGCCTGCGCCATAATATGGGCACCACTGTGTCGACATGTTTCCAATTCTGGACTTAAGCCTTCAAAATGTTCTTCACCGTACATAAAAATACTACCTATCTTTTCAAAATTAAGATCTGGGCGATACAGGGATCGGCGCCTTCGGGACTCGTCTGCCCCAATATTCATCGGGGACCTTCGGACGACTCGCCCTTCGGTCGGCCATCCGCCCCTCCTAACAGTCGTACATCAGCCCCCGCTGATGTACATTATCATGTGTCGGGGCTCCATTCGATCCCTTTAGAAATCTTTTAGAGTCTTTTTCACTAACTTCAACTTACCTTATCGATATTTTCTTACTAAGATCTGGGCGATACAGGGATCGAACCTGTGACCTCGAGCGTGTCGAGCTCGCGCTCTAGCCAGCTGAGCTAATCGCCCTGAATTCTAATCAGTCTTTCTTGTATAATTCTAGATATAATCAATCTACTTTTTAATTTTTTAAGCTTAAATTCTACCTGCTTTGCTTCAATTACGGTTCGAAACTTTTGGGAAAAACATATTTCTAATGGGAAAATATTTCTCGTTGCTTTTACCTTACCTTCGTTGTGTCGTTTTAGTCTCTCTTCAACATTTCTAGCGCTTCCAATATAGTAGGACCCATTTTTCAAGCTCTTAAGAATGTAAACATATCCTTCTAATTCTTCTTTCATTGATAGATACATTTAACCTGTGACCTCCCCGACGTTACGTCGGGACGCTCTAGCCAGCTGAGCTAATCGCCCGTTAAAAGCAGAGAATAGTGTTTAGTGAAAAGTGGATAGCGTTAATGCCCACGCCATCACATCTCACTAAAGTCTATTTTTCTCGGGAATACTATACACAACCTTTCAAAGATTTGTAGAGTAAATTTCATTTGCCTGTTAAAATAAAGTGAAATGACGCCTTCACAAGAGAAATCTGTTCCACTTAAAATCCTATATCAACAAGCTTTTGGCAAAGCCCGCCGATGGTTTAAAACTTATATTTACACACGACAAACTGTCCAAACTCTTTCTGCCCGAACCGGAGAATGTAATCGTTGTGGAGCTTGTTGCAAAATTATTTTTCAATGTCCTTTTTACCTGGAAGAAGAAGGTAAAGGAAGTTGTCGTATTTATGGTCAACACTTTTCACAATGTAAGCTTTTTCCACTGGAACCTAAAGATTTAATAGGGATAGACGATCAGTGTGGATATAAATTTGACTTGGATAAATTAAAGAATCTAGCGAATAAAGGGATGTTTCGTTTTACTAAGCAGAGACTCGCGTTGCTTGAAAAACAAAAGTCCCTGTTGAAGTCTGAAGATTACCACTGAAGGTACTGCGATCAGCAGAAAATTGAATCAAAGCCGTTGCAGATTCCCCATCGCTATGAATGAAGGTTGATCTAACCTGATTGTTACTCATCGTCCCAGAAAAAGCAAAGTCTCCCGTGCGACTATCAATCGTAATGGTAAAAAGATTGCCTGAGTTATTTACAATCGCTGTTCCTGTGGAACTTCTTCCGGCTGGATTAACAACAATAACACTATACTGCCCTGCAGCTTTTTCGACATTTCCTTTATTACAGCCCATCATTAAAAACATAGGACTTAAGAAAAATACAAATAGCAAGACAGATAATTTAGATTTCATGGAGAGAATTCTATCACAACTCCAAAAGTTTCAATAAAAAATTTTAACTTCTACTCAGATATTGCCCTGTTCGAGTATCTACCTTAATCACTTCTCCCTGTTTGATAAAAATAGGAACTTGAATGCTGTATCCTGTTTCCACCGTTGCAAATTTCATGACATTCGTAACCGTATCGCCTCGGCTACCA
>JAYRIK010000001.1:0-6591 GCA_041906865.1 Candidatus Auribacterota bacterium | reverse complement strand
TCCCGGTGAAGGCAGAATGCGAATTAACCTCTTTTTCCAAAGAGGTTACCTCAGTTTAGCTGGGCGATTTGTACAAACTTATATCCCTACCATGGAAGAACTCTATCTTCCTAAAGTTCTTGAAAACATAGCTAATTTTCACGATGGGATGGTCATTTTGTCGGGGGTTACTGGAAGCGGAAAATCAACCAGCCTTGCGTCTATGATTGAATACATCAATCAAAATAAAGCCTGTCATATTTTGACTATTGAAGACCCTATCGAATATCTTTACACGAATAAAAAAGCTTTTATCAATCAAAGAGAAGTGGGAATTGATACCCTTTCCTTTCATGATGGCCTTAAATACGCCCTCAGAGAAGACCCCGATATTATGTTAATTGGAGAAATGCGTGATTCTGAAACCGTAGAGTTTGGATTGAATGCTGCAGAAACAGGGCATCTGGTTTTTGCTACCCTTCATAGTGGAAATGCAGCTCAAACCATTGGAAGAATTATTGATCTTTTCCCACCTGAACAACATTTTCAAATTCGTCAAAGTCTTCAATTTAATTTAAGAGCTGTCATCAATCAAAAACTTTTACCTTCCATTAAAGAAGGAGTCCCTCGTGTTCCTGCTGTCGAAGTGATGATTGCAGATCCCACGATTCGTGAGCTTATTCGAAAGGGAGAAGATATTAAAATACACAACGCGATTCGAGCAGGAGCAGGTTTAGGAATGCAAGATTTTAATCGATCTTTACTTGAACTCATGCAAAAGGAAATGATCTCAGAAGAAGTTGCCCTGCGGGTATCTCCTAATCCTGAAACTCTTCGAATGAATCTACGTGGAATATTCTTAGACGATGATAAAGCTATTTTTTAAATTGGGAAGAATTTTTTAATTTTTTCCTGAATCAAGTTAGAAAATTCTTCTAAAGATTTCTTTTTCTCTTCTTGGGGTTTCCCTAAGACATTTAACTCCAAATCACAAATAAAAATTCCTCGCGTAAATGTAAAATTTACTTTCATAGATCCTTCTTTAAAAATCCAAAACCCCTTTTTATCCGGAGTATCGATAAGAACGTCTCTTAGTTTTTTTCGATAAAGACGCAATGCGTGTTGCGCCTGTTCTACCGAAGGATATGCGTAAAAAACGACTTGAATTGAAGAGGCATTTTTCTCTACTCCACCCGGTAGCTTTTGATAAGTTCTACCTTCTACCAAAATCTCGCCTCTTGCATCTTTCGAAAAATCCTGCGTTATTTTCCATTGAGAAACAGTATCAGGAAGTTCTTCGATTTTAGGGAAAAGATCCAAAACTGATATTTCTTTTGTATATTTTTCAAAAGGGGTTTTCACAGAAGGCTCTGATGGGATACTTTTAGGAATATTTTGAATGATGCCTTCTTTAGAAGACAATTCATATACTTCTTCAAAAATAGCCCAAGCATCTGCATCTAATTTTAATCTTTCATCTTTGAGAGTAAGAAGTTCTGGACCAAAAAGAATTTCAATAGCATCTTGTGATCGAGCTAAAATTAGTTTCCCATCCTTTACAAGATAAGAAGCTAAATAAGCTCGATACATTTTATTTCCAACACTTTCGATAGATGCAATCTTAAACCCTTGTCTTCGATACGTTCTTAAATGCTTCTGAAGGACTTTTTCCAAAGGACTGGGATGAAGAGCTAAAAGCCACTGTGCATATCCTTTTTCAGCCTCTTCATTTAATTCATAAAAAGCACGATCCGCAATTCCAAAAACTTGATAATCTTCGCCTGGGGATTTGACACTGGCAAAAACTTCCTGAGACCAACCTAATCGAGCAGCTAAATCACGCAAGTACGAGACAATATCTCCACTTTGATGATCCGCCCAAAGCCTTTCTCCCATAAAAAAGAGAAGCGCAAACACAAATATTTTAAATTTATGAAGCCAACTTGTCATATTCATCATCAATTTCTCCAACAATCTCTTCAATAATATCTTCCATGGTCACAACTCCCAGGGTTCTGCCAGACAAATCTGTTACGATTCCCATATAACGTGCATTTTTTTTCATCGCCTTCAGAACTTCTCCGATGGAACTAGCAGAAGCAACACGAAAAGGAGTTTTCATCACCTCTCCAATAGGGGTACTGTCTTCTTGCCCAATCAAATCCATGCCATGAACCGTGCCCACAATCTGTGAAGGATGCCGGTTATAAATAGGGATTCTAGAAAAAGCTGTATCAAAAATTTTTCGTTTTAAATCTCCTACCGTTACTTCGACAGGACAAGAAACAACTTCCTTAAGAGGCACCATAATATCTCGAACACGCGTGCGATGAAAATCAAAAACTCCCAATACCATATTTTCCTGAGTTTGATCTAAAACTTTTTTTCCAGCACTTCGGAAAATAAGTTTCAATTCATCTCGAGTGAAATAGGGTTTTTCCAAATCACTTCTCCCCCCCAACATCCGGTTCACCATATGAGAAAAAAGTTCTATCAGTTTCACAAAAGGATAAAAAATAAAATAAGTTATTTTGAGCGCTGGAATACCCCAAAGCGCTATTCTAATCGGATAAGAAAGAGCTAAACTCATCGGAACAAATTCTCCAAACAACAGAATCATTGGCCAGAGCACCAAAGTTGAAATGAAAGGAGTCAGGGATGGGCCTAAAAAACGACTGATCAAATTAGTAGTGAGAGAAGCACTCACAACCACTGCCACATTAACTCCAATCATGGTCGTCGCAAGATAGTTCACAGGTTTTGATAAGAAATGATTGACCCACTTTGCTTTTAAATTTTTTTGGTCTGCTAAATGACGTATTTGAACACGATCACAAGAAAGAAAAGCAATTTCCAAACCTGCAAAAAAGGCTTGAAATAAAATACACCCAAGAATAGCTAAAATATAAAAAATCATTTTCCTGCTTCCTCCATAGGACTAACAGGGCTTGAAAAATCCAAGGAATCAACCACGATTCCTTCAATAAAATCATCTAATGTTATTAGTCCGACAATATGTCCCTGCCCATTTTTCAACAAAGCCAAATGAGATCTCTCTGTTTTAAGAATATAAAATAATTGATCTAACTTCATTTGATCACTGACAAGATAAGGTGGCCTCAATAGGTCATAAATTTGAATGACCGTGAACTCTGTGATTTCTTGCATAATGAGATCTTTTGCATAAAGAATTCCAACAATATGATCTAAATCCCCTTTAAAAATAGGAATTCTAGAAAATTTTCTTTTACGAATTTGATCATATATTTGAGGAAGCGGGGTTGCTATTTCCAAAGCAAATATTTTTTCTCTTGGAATCATCATCTCTGAAACTTTTTTTGTCTTCATCGCAATAATTTCTTTAATCATAGAAGCTTCTTCAGAATTTAAAAGTCCTTCTTGTATCCCCATTCGAAGCGCTGTTTTTAATTGATCTGAATCTGGAGTTATTTTTTTTTCAGGTTGTTCTTTGAATGTTAAAGACCGAATGATGCGATCTGCAATAATCATAAACAATGCTCTAAAAGGAGTGAGCACTTTCATAAAAAAATAGAGCCCTGGAGCAACACGAAGAGAAATCTTTTCCGATTTGGAAACCGAGAGTACTTTAGGAACAATTTCACAAAAAATTAAAATAACAAAACTCATCACTAAAATACATATTTGGAGTCCCTGTTCACCAAACAAAGTGGCACTAATTTCCTCTCCCAGAGAAGTTGAAAAAACGTTAACGAAAAGATTAGCTAAAAGAATGGTCGCTAGAATGTTTTTAGGTTCCTTCAACAAAATGGGAAGAAGATGTGCACCTTTTCTTTTTTCTTCCAACATACGATGAACACGCACAGAACTTAAAGAAAAAAGGGCAGTTTCAGAACCTGAAAGAAATGCGGAAAGACAGAGAAGAAAAATTAAGAATAAGAGTTTTAATATGATTTCTAAATCCATATCTAATCCGTGATAAGTGAGATCTTATAGTAAAGAAGAAGATGAAAAGCATTCACTCAAGAATTTCCGCCTTCTGCTTTCTATATTTCAAACGGACTTAGAGTTCGTCTCCAACACCCTCATCTTATTCACAAAAAAATCATTAAACTAAAATCTCTAAAAAAGCTCTACTTTTAGAGACCTCTCAAAAAGGTACCAGACATGTTTTTCATAGTCCCCTTAAGGGGAATCCAAGGCGCCCGCAAGCGACTGCGGAGGCGTACGTTTGACAGTACGCTGCACAAAGAAGCGCAGCGGGTAACGTAGCAGATGGGCCTTTTTCAGAGGTCTCAAACCGTAAAAGAAGCACCACAACCACAACTTCCCTTCGCATTCGGATTCTGGAAAGTAAACCCCCCTCCCATCATTCCCTTGGTATAATCCAACGTACTTCCATTCAAAAGGAAATAACTTTTCCCATCGACATAAACCTTAATGCCATTTGCCTCAAAAGTCTTATCTCCTTCTTTCGCTTGTGCTTCTAAATCAATGGCATACGAATACCCAGAACACCCTCCTCCTTTGACCGCAAGTCTTAAACCGGAGCCAGGTTTATTCTCTCTTTCAATCATCCGTTGAACTTCTTGAATCGCGTTTTCTGTTAGCTGAATCATACTCTCTATCTCCAATTTGCTTCATTATATCAAATTTCTGTCTCTTGTGGAAGAACACCCTAAAAGTGGCTTAACGATGGGTCTGCCGCTTCATTTCATAGATCGGGGACATGGATCTTAATCGTTTAACGGCCTCAACTACTTTTTGAAGAACATAATCAATTTCTTCCTCGGTGGTAAAACGGCTTAAGCCAAAACGAAGAGAAGAATGCAACAAATTTTCAGGAACACCTAAAGATGGTAAAACATGGGATAGTTCAAGATTGGCAGACATACAAGCGGAACCACTAGAAACAGCAACATCATCCCGAATAGCCATCAGTAAAGACTCGGCTTCTACATAAGCAAAACTTATATTTAAATTGTGAGAAAGTCTCTTTTCCAAATCTCCATGAACGTACACTTCTTCCAATTGATTCATAAAACCTTTTCGTAATTTTTCTCTTAAAGTAAGAAGCCTCTTAGATTCCTTATCCATTAAGTTTTGTGATAACTCACACGCCTTTCCAAACCCGACAATTCCAGGAACATCTAATGTTCCTGATCGCAAGCCTCGTTCATGACCTCCCCCATCTATCAAAGCGGTTAATCGAACCCTTGGATTTTTTTCTCGAACAAAAAGAGCTCCCACCCCTTTAGGCCCATACATTTTATGTGCAGAGAAGCTCATCAAATCAATGCCCATCTCTTCTACATCCATTGGAATTTTCCCGACAGCTTGAGCTGCATCTGTATGAAAAAGAATTCCTTTATGCTTTGAAATTCTTCCAATTTCTTTTAAAGGATGTAAAACCCCTATTTCATTATTGGCTGCCATCAAGCTGATTAAAATGGTTTTAGGGGTTATTGCTTTCTGGAGTTTCTCCAGATCTACAATCCCTGAAGTCATTACTGGCAAATATGTAATTTCAAATCCAGCTTGTTCAAGAGATTTACAAGAGTCTAAAATAGCTTTATGTTCAGTCACACAAGTAATGATGTGATTCCCCTTTTCAAGATACATCGAAGCTACACCCTTTAAAGCCAGATTATCAGACTCCGTAGCTCCACTCGTAAAAATGATTTCTTTTTCCGAAGCCCCGATCAAAGAAGCAATTTGAATACGCGCCTTTTCTACTGCTTCTTCTGCTTGCCATCCAAAAAAATGATTGCGACTGGCTGGATTACCAAAACATTCTGTAAAAAAAGGAAGCATGGCTTCTAGCACCTGAGAATCCACTGGAGTTGTCGCATGACTATCTAAATAAATTGGAAGTTTCATAGATACTTATTTGTCCTTAGCTTGAGCAATGAGGGCGGTATTATATCTGAATGGGGGAAGTGAAGAAATAAGAAAAGCATTCTAAAATGCCTCTCAAATCCAGTTATGAAGCCAGTTTAGAATCCTACAAGAGCTACTTCTTTAAATTTAGAATGAATCAAATCTCGGACTTTCCTAAACTCATTCAGAACCTCTTCACTCTCTCCTTTATCATGAGGAGGATCTGGGAAAGGCCAGTGAAAGCGTATTGCAGAACCTGGAAAGATAGGGCAAGATTCGTTAGTTGTCTCACAAACGGTAATCACATAATCAAAGGATTTGGGCAAAAACTCTTTAACACTTTTAGACCGGTGATCGGATATATCGATCCCAAGTTCTTTCATCACGCGAATGGCTGTTTTATTTACAGATGAAGGCTTAGACCCTGCACTTTCAACCTCAAACTTATCTCCACCATAATACTTCAAAACTCCTTCAGCCATTTGAGATCTGCAAGAATTACCCGTGCAAAGAATCAAAACTCTTTTTTTCATATTTTGGGAAGTTTTTACTGCAGAATAACCAGGCGTCTACTCGACAACAAAAAACTTATTAATTACCTTATTCACTATCTGCTTATCTCTAATTTAAAACGACCCCAGTAATGCAGTATGCGAAAACTCTATATTTAAAACCTTTAATTGTCAATTTTTTTGAAATTAACTTGAAAACCACCGCTTATAAGACGCTATAAATTGAAATCTTTTGAAGGTT